>NJDV01000038.1 GCA_002254765.1 Thermoplasmatales archaeon ex4484_36
TGGCCACCTCTTCCACATAGGATAGATCGGCAGACCCGTCCCCTCTGGGAGGCGTGCCCACCGCTATAAAGATCACCAAGGAATCCCTAATAGCCTGGGGCGAGTCGGTGGTGAAGACCAAACGCCCCTCTTTCAGATTCTTTCCAACCAGCTCCTGAAGCCCAGGCTCGTAAAAGGGAATCTCCCCCTTTCTCAGCATCTCCACCTTCTCAGGAATCTTATCTACGCAGACCACCTCGTTTCCAAACTCAGCAAATCCTGCTGCAGTTACCACACCCACGTAGCCTGCCCCTATGACCGCTACCCTCATTTCTTTCCCCCTTTCGTTCTTCTGCCCACCAGTTTGGCGGCGGGGAGAGGTCTTCCAGCTCTTCTTATCTCGAAATGGAGCACCGTCTCCTCCACAGCCTCTCCCAGCATCTTGTCCTTCCCAATCTCCTCTCCTTCACCAACCGTCCAGTATATAGCCTTGCCAGCATAAACCGTCTCGTAGCCCCCGGAATGCTCCAAGATGAGTACAGAACCCAATCCCCGCATGTCGAGAGAGGCGTAAACCACCTTACCTGGAGCAGAGGGAATGATCTTTTCTCCTTTGGTGAGGGGATAGTCCAGCCCCATATTGATCCCTCTCTGGGCTTTGGAAGGAACAGGTGGGATGAAGTCCCCAACCCATGCAAGGCTCCTCCTCAGGGACACCGCCTTTTTCACCTTTCCCTTTCCTCTGGAAAAGGGTGCGCCGGACCTGGGAACCTTCAGGTATTGCCCCCTGTAAATCGTATAAGGTCTCTTTATGCCGTTCAATCTAGCAAGTGTCCTCCAGGACACCCCGTAACGCCGGGCGATCCTCTTCAGAAAATCTCCCCTCTTCACCCTGTAGAGCCGATAACCGCCTCTGAGCAGAGGTACCCTGAGCCTTTGTCCCTTGAAGATCTTATAAGGTGGGGAGATACCGTTTATCCTGGCCAGTTTCTTCCAAGAGATGTGGTATCTTCGAGCTATGGAAGAGAGGGTATCGCCCCTCCTCACTACGTAAGAAGCGTAACCAGCGCCCTGGCCAACTCCTCTCTTTCCATGGGATGAAGAGAGGGGAAGGAAGATGGAGAGGAGGACTACTACCAGTACCCTTCCGGTGTAGCTCACCTCAGCAAGCCCTCCAGAGTCCTGAGAGTCTCCTCTACGGAAGAGACCCTTATCACACCTGGGATGTCCCAGGTATCTAAGCCCAATACCGCCTTACCCCCTTTCAAAGCCAGGGCTATCTCAGAAAGGGTACCGTACTCTCCCCCCACAGCCACCAGCACCTGTGCAGTGTTCACAATTATGGAGTTCCTGGCATGGCCCATGCCCGTGGCAACGGCCACGGTGACGTAGGGATTGGCTTCTCCGGGATTGGACTGGGGGATGATCCCTATCACCAGCCCTCCTTCTTCGCGAGCCCCCTTAGAAGCTGCCTCCATGACCCCACCCAGTCCGCCACACACCAAAAGGGCTCCCAAACGAGCGATTCCACGGCCAAGCTGGTAGGCCATCTCATACTCCTGGGGGTTACACTGGGAAGCCCCTATGACGCCCACTACAGCCTTGGCCATTTTCCTCCCTCTCAAATTAATGGTCGGGGCGAGCCGATTCGAACGGCCGACACCCAGCTCCCGAAGCTGGTGCGCTACCAGGCTGCGCTACGCCCCGACTACTCTTCCTTCTTCCAACCGTATTTACCGTAAAGTTTCACGAAAACACAACCACCCAGAGAACGGGTGGTGTAGTTTCCATGGGGGTCAGTTTTAACCACCTTCAACAGCTCTTGGGAGTAAGCACCCCCCACAGGTATGACCAACCTTCCCCCCACCTTCAACTGCTCTAGAAGGGGAGAAGGAAGGGAGGGAGCCGCAGCGGTCACTATTATGGCGTCGTAGGGAGCGTGCTCAGGCCAACCCATAGTCCCATTTGCCACCTTTATATACACATTATTGTACCCCAGCTGCTTCAGAAGTTCCTCAGCTCTCTCTGCCAAAGAAGGCAGGCGTTCCACCGAGTAGACCTCCTTAGCGATTTCTGCCAGAATTGCTGCCTGGTATCCTGAGCCCGTCCCAATCTCCAGGACCTTGGACTCGGAAGAGAGCTCCAAGGCCTCTGTCATTAAAGCTACAATATACGGCTGGGAGATGGTCTGCCCCTCACCAATTGCTAAGGGATAATCGGCATAGGCTTCGTCTCTGAGATGGGAAGGAACAAAAAGATGACGAGGAATCTTGGCCATGGCCTGGAGCACCAAGGGGTCCCTGACGCCCCGGCTCTTAATGAGCTCCACCATCTTCTGCCGGGCCTTCTCATAATCAGGTTCCCTTTTTTTCCAAAGACCCACGTCTTCACCCAACCAGGCTATAAGGAGAGATTTCCTTTTTTCCTGAGTCTATCTAAAGCCCTGTAGTCGGTGAGATCAAGGTGAATAGGCGTGATGGAAATGAACCCCCTGCTCACAGCTGCTATGTCGGTATCCTCTCCGTTATCCACATCCTCAAGGGGGACACCTCCAATCCAATAGTACTTCTTTCCCCTGGGATCCACCAGCTCGTAAATGGAGTCGCTGTACACCCTTTTCCCCTGACGGGTCCACATCACCCCCTTGATATGATGGTACTCCTCCCTATCGGGAACATTGATGTTCAGAAAAGTCTCAGAGGGAAGGGGAGAGGTGTTCATCCATTCCACCAGATTCTTAACGAAGAGAGCGACATTCTCGTAGTTCCTGTACTCCTCCACAACTAGAGAGACGGCAATAGAAGGTATGCCAAGTATGGTACCCTCCATGGCTGCGGAAACGGTACCAGAATAGGTGACATCATCTCCCATATTGCCCCCCTGATTGATACCAGAAATCAACAGATCTGGCCTCTTACCCAGGAGCTTGTTCACCGCCAGAATGACACAGTCGGTGGGGGTTCCGTCCACGGCATAAACCCGCTCCTTTATCCTCTCAACCCTCAGGGGGCGGTGGAGGGTAACAGCATGGCTAACAGCACTCTTCTCACGATCAGGGGCCACCACATAAACCTCTGCCAATTCTTCCAGCGTCTCCTTAAGGGTCATCAATCCCTGGGCGTACACACCATCATCATTGGACAAAAGAATAACCACCAGAACCCCCGGAAGGACTTGTTAAAAGACAGACCAAAATGGTCGGGGCGAGCCGATTTGAACGGCCGACCACTGACCCCCCATGCCAGTGCGCTACCAGACTGCGCCACGCCCCGACTTTCTTGGTGCCGAAGGCGGGACTCGAACCCGCACGGGCTTACGCCCACTACCCCCTCAAGATAGCGCGTCTACCAGTTCCGCCACTTCGGCACGCACGGGAAATTTAGACCAGGCCATCTCCCTTGTCAAGGCGATAGGGGAGGGGAAAAGTGGTACCCTCCCCATTTTCGGGGATTCCAACGACAGAGCCCCATATTTGCTCTGTAAGGGGATTTCCCATGAAACACAGGAGGAACTACATATAACACCAAAAAGTCCAGTGGGAAGGCATTTAAAAGCCCTGGGACAGACCTGACAGGGCTTAACCACCAGGTACCCCTAGAACCAGACGAGAGAAGCCACCAAAAAGGAAGGCCCCAATGAGGTCTAGATGAAGAATCCGGAGAACCCAATAACATAATAAACATAGTTCTTATACTTTCATTGATATTCTAAAATGATATTACATTTGCTTCCACAACCTTCCAAACTCGTGGAAAGAGTAAGATCTCCCCAAATAACAAGCAAATGAAAAAGGACTTTTCCCCAAAAGCCCGGAGAAAGCCCCTCACTCTTGGAGCCTTGAGAATAAAATTTAACATAATATATATTATCAATCAAGAGGGTGGAAAAGGAGAAAGGTGGGCAACCACCTGAATACCTTGGATTTAGAGTGTTAACCTTTTATTGAAGTCCTCCTTTAGACTATGGGGATAGCAGGTGGGTTTTGGGGATTAGAGGCTTTACCGGCTGATTTCCAATACGTTAACGCTGATTCCTTCTCTCGAAAGGTCCTGCAGTAGATCCAAAAGAAGACCTAAAAAAGACGGAGACGCATAAATCTCTGCCAGAGCTTTCTTGGCATCAACTATCCTGACGACCCCCAGGGACTCATAGGACTCTACCATAGCCACCAGTAACGCCACCTGAGACCGAGGCACCCACAACCTAACAGTCACATCTCTGAGGTCCATCCTTCCCTCAATACCCAAAATTAAAGCATCACTTTAACTTTGCCAGAGCCTCGCTAATATCAGTCTCACAACATGAGCCAGCGGGCAAGAATTCTCTCTTTTTCCTCAGTGGCGAGGCGAGCTCGGGAGTACATGCCAGCCCTTTCTCTCTGTCTGTAAGCTTCATACAAAACAATGGCTGTGGCTACAGACACGTTGAAGCTCTGAACAAATCCCACCATGGGTATCACAATGCACTCATCCGCTTCCTCAAGAGCCTCCTGGGAAACACCCTCTAACTCCTTCCCTACCACGACAGCGCACGGACACGTGTAGTCCACCTCTCTGAAGTCCCTAGCCCTTGGATTTACCGATGTTACATATATCTTGAAACCTTGATCTTTAAGATTCTGAAAACACTTCAATAAATCATCATAAAAAGATATATCTAACCATTGCGCGCTTCCCCTGCTCACACCCCTAGAAAGAGCTATCACTCCACTCTCTTCAACTATGTGGACATACTGAATTCCCACGGCATCACAACTCCTCAGAATCGCACTTATGTTATGAGGATTTCTCAAGCGCTCCAACACCACCGTTAAATCAGGTTGGCGTTTTTCCAACACCTCTAACAGGCGTCTTCTCCGTTCAGGGGTGGTCATAAGCCCTCCAGGCCAAGCTTATCATCCGAGAAGCCCCATTCCCCTCTCTTCGATAGGAGGGAAATAGACCTGAGCAGCAGGTGCAGAGCCCACACTTCTCTGGGACCCTCTCCACCCCCTCCAGCTCCAGGAGCCTAGCCACAGCCACATCCAAGGAAAAGAAAACCTTCCCATCCCTCTCTGCTACACCAGCCTCTACAACATGTTGGGGCAGCCCCCCCTCCAGCTCCCGGACCATTTCTATCCCAACCTGATAACAACATTGTTTTATGGAAGGTCCAAACCATATTCTAATGTCTCTGATATCACTATATAACGATCTTAACTTACTTAGCCCTTTTTGGATAATCCCGCTTCTGAGCCCCCTCCACCCCACGTGGAGAAGAAGGAGATGACGGGGAGCAACAAACAACAGGGGCAAACAATCGGCCGTGAGAACAGCTATCCCCACCTTCACCGCCTGCTGCGAGAGAAAGAGCCCATCACCCTCCTCACTTCCCCTCACACCCTCGGCGTCCAATATGATAGAGCTATGAACCTGTCTAACTTTCACAATCCTTGAAAGACCCAGCAGTATTGAGAGCTTCTTTCTTGCCTTCCCAATCCTGTAGTCTCTATTTCCCATGCTATGGATGAAAAAAACACCCTGATCTCCTTTCAACAAAAACTCCTCACCTCCAAGGATCACTCTACTCCAGCCACCCAAAGCATCCCCTCCTTCACCGCTCCAAAAGAACCAGTGAAAACCATCACCGCCCCTTCGTCCCTGGCCTCTTGGAGAAGCCCCTCCCAATCTTCTCTGCCCCTTATAAAGCCCTCCACTGACCCATAGGTCCTTTAAAAGATGAAAAAAAGCCCACAGAGGCCTTTCTGGAAAGCGAGAGCGGAGGCTTTCCAGAAGAGTCTTTAAAGCCAATGGGTTATGGGCCACATCAAATACGACAGGTACCCCCTTTACCACCTCTATCTGCATCCGACCGGGTAGCCATGTCCCCTGAAGGGCTTTCAGGACCCCGGCTGTGAGGGGGAAGCCTAAAACCTCCATAGTTCTCAGGGCGATAGAAGCGTTAATCCATTGATGTTGGCCCTCCAGCTTAAGACGTAACGGTGAAAACACTTCATCCCCCACATAACAAAACCCCTCTCCTGCACATCCCATAGCGAAGAAATCTTTCTGCCACTCATGGAACACAGCACCAATAGCCCTATTGCCTTCCCTAATGGCCTTGAGCCCCTCGAGAGGAATGTTACCCAAAACCAAAGGCCTTCCCCTACGGGCTATGGGTAGCTTTTCGAGGGCAATGGCAGAGAGACTATGACCCAAGTATTGGGTGTGATCCATGCCTAAAGAGACGATGATAGAGGCTACAGGATCGGAAACATTGGTAGCATCCCACCTTCCCCCCATGCCCACTTCCATAACAGCCAAGTCAATCGAGCAATTGTTGAAAATTACAAATACTGCAGCCGTGAGAAGCTCGAAAGGGCTCAAATCTATCCCCCACCTAAGAGCCTTGGATTGGAGTTCCTCTATGAAAGACTCCAACTCCCACTCCTGAGCACAAGACTGAGGAATCATCACTCTCTCTCGAAGACTATTGAGGTGGGGCGACAGATACCCCCCTACCCTGACTCCCAAAGCGTTGAGCATATGATATAAGTAAGAAACGGTGGAACCCTTTCCGTTGGTGCCCCCCACAAGAATAGTGGCAAACTTTTTTTGAGGATCACCCAACTTCCTGAGAAAAATTTTTATTCTTCCTAGTCCTGGTTTTACTATTCTATCGGAATATTGAATGAACACATCCATAACTTTTTATAATTAGGTTTGTTATACCACAACTTCACTACATGCTTATTGCAAAGCTCTAGCCCAATCATATATAGTTCACCAACAATAAATCAAATAATCATGAGGCAAAAGATAGGCCATTAGGGGGGGGCGCGTTCTTAGCGCTAGAGTACCATTCCATTGGGCGACCGGGAAAGATTGAAGTAACCATAACCAAGCCCTGTGAAACCCAAAGAGACTTGTCGCTGGCCTACACACCGGGAGTCGCCTGGCCCTGCTTGGAGATAGCCGACGATCCGGACAAGGTCTTTGTCTACACCGCCAAAGGCAACCTAGTAGCTGTAGTTAGCAATGGCACGGCCGTGCTAGGTCTGGGCAACATAGGCGCCCTGGCCGGAAAGCCCGTGATGGAAGGTAAAGGTGTCCTTTTCAAAACCTTTGCAGACGTGGACGTCTTCGATATTGAAGTAGACACGGAGGACCCAGACGAGCTTATTAGGATAGTAAAACTACTGGAACCAACCTTTGGCGGGATCAACCTGGAGGACATAAAAGCCCCTGAGTGCTTCTACATTGAAGAAAAGCTCAAAGAGATCCTCGACATCCCCGTGTTCCACGACGACCAGCATGGAACAGCCAT
>NJDV01000039.1 GCA_002254765.1 Thermoplasmatales archaeon ex4484_36
GAGAGGAGGCGTCCCTCATCGGAGTCGGCGTCAAACTGAAGGGTCATATCCCACCCCCGTAGAGTATCTCCTCAAGCTGCTCTCCGGGGGCGTCCGTCTTGAAGGCTGTAGCAGAATAGTGGGTCCTTGAAAAGCGAAAGCCTCCCTCACCGAGACGCTCCTTTACCTTCTCCATAGAGAGGGGCTCGCTGCGGAGAGCCCTCGCTACCTCGTTAACCTCGTAATACCAGGGGGGGTAGCCTGTCTCTTCGGAAAGCGTATCTACGAGAGAGAGTGCTTCCCCGTACCTCTCGCCCGCGGGCAGATCTTTAAGTCCCTTAAGGAACCTGACGTCGGAGGTCTCCCCCACCCAGAGGGGCCCTATAAGTTGAAGATCCCTGGGCTTCTCCCAGCCACCCCGGTATATCCAGACCACCCTTCTGCCGAGAGATCCCCTCCTGAGGAGGATGTGCGCAACGCTCCTTAGGGCCTCTCTAGCCCTTCCCCTCGATCTGCTCACCTGGAGGAAGGCCCTGAGGTAGTGGTCCTTATAATAGGAGAGCAGGGGCTTCAGGCAGACATCCCTTGAAGCGGCTACCCTCACGGCGTACCCCAGAAGGATCCTTAAGGCCATCTCCTTGAGGAACTCCACCTTCTCGCTCCAGGCGAGGTATCTTCTCAGGCAGGTTGTGGGATAGGTGCCGGAGAGGGGAGCAGTGTCGGTGGCAGTTATTGCCAGGATCCCACCGTGTCTTACGCTCCTTAAAGCCTCCGGCAGATATGGAGCGGGACTGCCGTAGGGGTCTATATCCAGAAAGTCCGCCTTTATGGTATGGAAGAGCTCCCTTGCGTCCCCCTCAAACACCTCCCCCTCAGCAAAGTTCCTCTTCAGAGATTTCTCGATGGATTCTGCAGCATCGCGGGAGATGTCTGAGAAGATGCAACGAACCCTCCCCCCCGACAAGGAAGGCCCCTCTTTGAGAACCCTCAGCCCTCTCACACCACTTCCTGCGAGGGCGTCAAAGAAGAGTATCTCTCCCCTCCCCCTCATCAGCCCGGCAGCTACCAGCACCGTAAGGTCTCTGCTCAATTTCATTGCGGGATTGTAGAAGACCCCGGAGCGCTTCCCCGGGCCCCTCTCCCCTCCCGAGACTTCTGCCAGAAACTCAGCTTCGCCCTCCTTGAGCCACTTCACGTATAAAGATAGCCCCGGGGGTTAAAAAACTTTCAGTACTCCCTCCAGCGGTGCTTGCACTTTGTACAGATGTAGAACCTTGTGGTGGGCTCATCCGCCGCGCGGGTCTGCCTCATAAACCACCACGCCTCATCGTTGCCGCAGGCCGGGCAGGTCACCTTCGTCTTCGGTAGGGTGTCCAGGTTACCCTCGAAGACAGGTATCTCCTTCTCCTTTGGCCTCGTCTCGATTCTCTTCACGGGGGTACCTTTCACCTTGGTTCTGTAGCCGCACTTTCTGCAAAGAAGTTCATCCCCGTCTCTGTAGAGGAGGGAGTGGCATTTGGGACAGAACATTCCTGGAACCATGAGAACACCTGGGGGGTGAAGAAAGGGATGGAATATAACGTTTTGCCTACGGAACGGTGTAACACTTCCCGGAGACGCCGTTATCTATCACCCACATAATCCTCTCAGCCACCTTCTCTGGGGGGTCTGCCGGCATGTAGGGGTGGTAGCGCCTGAGCATCTCCGTGTCGGTGGGCCCGGGGGCTACACACACAATCCTGACATCCCCCGCCTCCTCCGCCACGAGTTTGGTGGCCAGGGCTAGGGCATTCTTGGTCACGGAGTAGACGCTCATCCCAGGGGAGGGTGAGAGCCCCACAACGGATGATATGTTTACTATCACTCCCCTTCTCATGACCTGAAGGGCCTCGTGCATCACAAGGAGGGGTCCGAGCAGGTTCGTGGCCACCATATCCTCTATCAGGGAGGGAGAAAGGGAGGGGAGGGAGCGGGGGTGGTACACCCCAGCACAATTCACAACAACCGTCAGCTCCCCTAAGGTAGTGGCTCTCTCCACAAGGCCTCTTGCCACCTCGGGTTTGGAGATGTCCCCTATGAAGAGGTCCCCTTCGCCCCCCAGGTCCCTTATCCTCTGGAGGACCTCCTCAGCGTGCCTTCTTCTCTCCCGGAAGGAGATGAGGACCTTCTTGTCCCTATGGGCCAGTTCCACGGCCGTAGCAGCGCCGATGCCCCTTGATCCTCCGGTTACTATTGCCACTTCCACAGTATCACCTCAGTGGATGTACAGTCCTCCGTTCACGTCAAGGCACACACCGGTTATATAGGAGGCATCATCTGAGGCGAGATAGAGGATGGCTGAGGCCACCTCCTCCGGCCTCCCTATTCTCTTCAGGGGCACCTCCTCCTCTCTCCGCCTCCTCTTCTCAGGAGTGTCCCCCGAGAGAATATCCGTGTCAATGTACCCGGGGGATACGGCGTTTACCCTTATCTCCGGGGCCAGTTCGAGCGCCAGGGACTTAACAAGACCCAGAATCCCGGCCTTGGATGCCGCGTAGTCCATTCCGTGCGGTGTTCCACGGAAGGCGAGCTGGGAGGAGACAAAGACCATAGCACCGCTCCTCATATGGGGAAGGGCTGCCATGGCGGAGAGGAAGGCACCGGTTAAATTCACCTCAAGGGTCCTCCTCCACATCTCGGCGGTGATCTCATCCACTTTCTTCCTCTGGTAGATGCCTGCGTTGGCCACTAGGATGTCTATACCGCCCCCCACTTCGCTCAGGGTGTCAGCGGCGTATCTGATCTCCCTCTCAGAGGAGACGTCAGCCTTCAGAAGTATTCCCTCCCCGCCCTCCTTCTCTATCCTCTTTAGCACCTCCCTGGCTTCCCTCTCGCTTCTCAGATAGTTTATGCCTACAAGGGCCCCCTCCTGGGCGAAGCTGATGGCTGTGGCCGCACCTATTCCCCGGGAGGCCCCTGTGATAAGAGCAGTCTTGCCGCGGAACCTCATGGGACCCTCACTTCCTGACTTGGGTGGGCTTGGGTCTTGCCATCACCCTCACAATTCTCTTGGAATCCCTGTTTAAGGTGACGTACCGCTCGCCGAAGCTCTCAACGTACTTGGCGTCAATGTCAACGCGGCTTGAGGAAAGGGTTCTTGAGAGGCCTAGCTCCTCAAGCTTCTTCCTGTCCGCTTTAAGGGTCAGGGAGATTATGACCCACCTCTTTGTGTCAAGGACAGCGTCTGCCACTTCCCCTATTATGATGCCATCCTCGGTGACCACTTCCTTCTGAAGAAACTGCTTAACAGCCACCCCCATCGGGGGGGTCTCCGCTGTGTAACGCTCCTCGTCCACATAGTTCTTCAGGTGACTCACCTCACTGTTGAGGAGAAGAACATCCTCAAGTGCCTTCACGTCCCCCCTGCTGATCCAGACCCCGGGGGTAGAGAGGAGCTTCACCTCAACGCCCAGCTCTTTGGCGACCTTTTTCTGAAGCTCGATACGGAGCATCTTGATATCCTTCGTCTCATCGTCTATGGAGAGGTCCTCAAGTTTCCCAAGGTATTTCCCGTCCAGAGCCACCGCTCTCTTGTTCAATATCTGCTTGAGGTTACCTATCACTCAAATCACCGGGGAGTAGATGTGTCAAACGTCTTATAAAGGTTATCCTAAATGGATATCTCAACAAGCCTGTACTTTCTGCTTCCAAGGCCTAGCCTCTCAGCGTGGGAGAGCTGATAGATTCCGGAAACCCCGGAGTGCTCCTCGAAAACGTCCCTGCCCTCCTGTTCTATTATGAGGTCCAGCGATGCCTGGTCAACCGCCACCATGTCCCTGGATGCTACAACCCCCGCATCTCTAGCCACAGGTTCCTTAGAGTGGGGAAAGCAGTCGCAGTGGGGGGTTATGTCCAATACGAAGTTGAGGAAGCACATCTTCCCTTCCATCTTTCTATATACGGCCCAGGAGTATTCGGCGAACTTCTCCTGAAGCTCTTTAAAGGAGGAGGACTCTATGCTCACAATAGCCCCTGGGGGCATACTGCCAGACTCTTCTCACAGCCTCTTCAAACTCCTTTCCCTTTGAATAATCCGTCCTGATGAAGAACACATCCGGGGGCGTGGTGGAGGATTTTCTCCTTTTATAAAAAGGTTGACGACGCTAGCGTCTCCCCACGCGTCTGCCATCGTTCAGAGTATCACCATGAGGAAAAAGCCCAGCAGAAATATGGCCATGAGCAGGTTCATGATTCCCGAGAAGAGGTTTGGGACGGCTCGGGTCTCCTTTAGCTTCCTTAGGAGCTCACCCTCAAATCCCGTGCTCCGGGGTATATCCGAGTGGATTATGGAAACACCGGGCCACTGGTTTACAAAGGAAACTTTTCCCTCCGGCCTCCTGATCTCTATTGAGCTCTCTTTCTCTTCGTACTTCCATCCTCTCCCCTCCAGCACCTCCCGGGCGGCCCCTCTTGTCTCCAAAGGGTCGGAGTTGTATATTACAAGACTCCTGTAGTAGCGCTTGAGAAGATACAAGAAGACGAGCATAAGAAAGAGTGCCGGGTTGAAGACCCCGAAGAGGTATTCCGGCATGCCCTGGCCGTGCCGGAAGGAGAAGATGAGCACCGATAAATAGACTGGAAGGAGGATGCCCAGGAAGAGGAAATTGAGAAGGGCAAGTCTCATTACGATGGGGCGTCTTCGGAGCTGGGAGATTCCCAGAAGGAATATGAAGCCTATTGAGACCGCACCGATGATCAGAACCATAAGGTCAAACATCTCCTTTAAGCCTCCTTATCTCGTCCCTTATTCTCGCAGCCTCTTCAAATCTGAGCTCCTTCGCAGCCCTCCTCATCTCCCTCTGAAGTTCCTCGATGACCCTCTTAAGTTCCCCTGCCGGGAGCCTCTCACCCTTCTCCACCATCGGGGTCTCCTTAAGGATAGTGCGTATCTCTTTCTTTATGCCCTTGGGCGTTATCCCGTGCCTTCTGTTGTACTCCATCTGGATTCTCCGCCTCCTCTCGGTCTCCTCTATAGCCCTCTTCATGGAGTCCGTCACCTCATCGGCGTACATTATCACCTGTCCGTTGACATGCCTCGCTGCCCTTCCTATGGTTTGTATAAGGGCGGTCTCGGATCTCAAGAAGCCCTCCTTGTCTGCATCCAGTATTGCCACCAGGGAGACCTCCGGCAGGTCGAGCCCCTCCCTCAAGAGGTTGATCCCCACCACCACATCGTACTTTCCCTCCCGCAGAGCCTTTAGGATCTCCACCCTCTCCAGTGTCTCAACATCGGAGTGGAGGTAGTTCACCGAGAGCCCCATCTCCCTCAAGTAGTCAGTCAGGGTCTCCGCCAGCCTCTTCGTCAGGGTGGTGACCAGTACCCTCTCACCGCGCTTCTTCCTCTCCCTTATCTCCCCGATCAGGTCCTCTATCTGTCCCTCCGTTGGCCTCACGATAAGCTCGGGGTCCACAAGCCCGGTGGGGCGTATGATCTGCTCCACAATCTGTGAGGATACCTCCCTTTCAAAGGGCCCGGGGGTGGCGGTGGTGAAGATGACCTGGCCCACCCTCTCGAGGAATTCCTCGAAGGTCAGGGGTCTGTTGTCGTAGGCCGCAGGTAGTCTGAAGCCGTAATCCACTACATCTCTATGTCGTAGAGAACCCTTCTTCTCAGCCTCTCAGCCTCCACCACCTTCCCCTCAATCTTAAACAACTCCACCTGCCTCTCCATGTCCCTCTCTATCTCTTTCAGTATCTCCTCCAGCCCCTCCTCAGAAATATTGTAGTGGGTGGCGGGGAAGATGAGTGCCTCCTCAACCTCTTCCTCCACGGTGTAATTCAGTGGATCAAGGTACTGTAGGGACCTCACCTCACCCCCCTCCAGATTAACCCTAAGAACCCTTTCCTCCACGGTTCCTATATCAAACAATGCACCCCTCAGTCGGAACTTTCCCTTATCCGGTGCGACCCCCCTTTGGTACTGCATTGAAATGAGTCTCTTAAGAAGTTCCTTCCTGGAGATTTTAGAACCTCTCCTCAACCTGAGTGATGCTCTCTCGTATTCAGCGGGGGAGCCAAGGCCGTATATTGCGGAGACGGAGGCTACAACTATGACGTCCCTTCTGGTGAGAAGGGCCTGGGTGGCCCTGTGTCTTAAACGGTCTATCTCCTCGTTTATGGATGCATCCTTCTCAATGTAGAGGTCCTTCTGTGGAACGTAGGCTTCTGGCTGGTAGTAATCGTAGTAGGAGACGAAGTATTCCACAGCGTTCTCGGGAAAGAAGGCCCTGAACTCTGCGGCCAGTTGCGCAGCTAAGGTCTTGTTGTGTGAGATCACAAGGGCTGGTCTCTGAACCCGTTCAATTACATTGGCCACGGTGAAGGTCTTTCCGGAACCAGTCACACCCAGAAGAGTCTGGAACCTATATCCTCTTCTGAGACCTTCAACGAGTTTCTCTATTGCTTCAGGTTGGTCTCCTGTTGGTGAGAAGTCCGATACAAGACGGAAGGGCTTCACGGAAGTAGAGGTGATGTGTGGGTTAATAATATTAACGGAGGAATTTTTACACCTTTTGTGAAGGACGACGAAGAGAACGAGACCGGAATATGGGTGAGGCTCCTTCCGTTCCTCATGCTTCTGGGTATTCCAGTAATGCTCCTGGACTTGAGGGTGGTGGGAGAACTTGCCGTTTTTTACAGTGCGGTAGGGACGGGTTCTGTGTCAGCGATATTTGCATCCACTCAGCGCAGCCTTTGTTGTTGCCTATATAGAGAGTATATACTCCTCCTTCATCACAATACACTACCACCTTCTTCTCAAAATCCCCCTTCTTGGACCACTTCTGGCAAAATACAACGAGAAGGCTAAGAAGGTGCTCAACAGACCTATTGTGAAGAGGCTTGAACTCATGGGGATCTTCTCCCTAATGTTTATTCCAACCTTTTGCTGCAGGTTTTATATCCCTCGTCATATGATCTCTCGGTACACCTTGTAAACCCTTTTCGCTATGTTTTTCCAGGAGAACCTTTCGGGCAGGGTTGTTGGATGGCCGAGTGCCTCCTCTATACCTTCAGCTATGCTTTCCGGCTCAGGATCCACCAGTACCCCCTGTCCCGATAAAACCTCAGGGATTCCCCCCACCCTTGTGGCAACCACTGGAAGGCCGGAGGCCATGGCCTCAAGGAGGACGATCCCGAAGGACTCCCCAGTTATAGAGGGGAGGACAAAGACATCTGCGGAGTTGTAGATGTATGGGAGCTCTTCATCTGGAACGTACCCCAGGAAGGAGACACTACTCTCTACACCGGCCAATTTCGCTTCAGATCTCAGCATCTTCTGGAGGGCACCCTTCCCGACGATGATCAATCTAGCTTTCCGGTGGACTTTAAGAACATTTCTCATTGCTAGTATGAGGTTGTCCACACCCTTTTTTGGAACAAGCCTCCCAACGTAAAGTATGACAGGGTCGCCGTCAAAGAGTCTTATGCCGCTCCTTGGCCGGAACCTATCAGTATCCACCCCGTTGGGGATGACAATGCCGGGGTTCGCAGTGAAGTTTGATATAAACCTCCTGGCAGCCTCACTGACGGATAT
>NJDV01000040.1 GCA_002254765.1 Thermoplasmatales archaeon ex4484_36
ATAGCTTAAATATTCTTTGGCGCTTTTATTTTCGTTCTAGAGGTGTGTATTTGTGTTTCCACCTATGCCCATCCCGCGAGGGGGTTTAGCAAATGAAAAACCACCGTTGGCTAACAAAGGGGAGGGCTACTCCTCTCCTTGTAAATCCCCTCATGTTAGCCCTACCTTCCCTTATACTGCTATTGCCTTCCATTGTCCTGTTTAAATTCAGGAGACCCCGCATTCACTGGATTGCTGTTCTTCTTATGTGATACTATGACTGAGATATGCGGTATGAGCATCTTCCATTTTATCGTGTTTCTACTTGTGGTCATGGGGGCTATCCTTATTTTGGAGTACTTCCTGGTCAAGAAGTACGGCCCCTATTACTTTGCGGAAGATTTTATAAAAATATTGCGTGAGTTTAAGAAAGAACACGTGAGAAAAATCTCAGAGGAGGTGGGGTGTGAAGAGAGGGGCTGTCGGGAGGTTCTGGAAACAATGAGCGAGGTTTTCTTCTACCTGCCTTTCAAAATTTTCCTGCAGAGGAGGCTGATTTATCCACTGGTTGTGAATATGGGTACGCTGAGGGAGAGGTGCTCATTCTACATTGAAAATCCCCTTTTCCCTTGGACAGAAAAGAGGTTCAGGCATATAGCGATGCCAGAAAAAGGATTGAGGATGCCCTCCCGGGGATCTTAATGAGCGTCGGTCCACTTCATGAATGAACTGACGGAGTACTATCAGAAGAGTTATGAGGGGGTGTGGACAGAGAGGGTGGAGTTCGACCCGGATTCTCATAAGGAATGGGAGAGAATAATGATGAAGGTGAGGAATGCAGAGGGAGATGTGAAGGGTGTGTACTCCTCTAAATACGCCATGGTCTATCTATCACTACTCTTCTCCAAATTGAAATCAAAGGGAACGGCGGTCTCATTTGAGGATGTGAAGGAAACCTTTGACCTCTCAAGAAAGGTATCCCTTCACTTCGGAAGGGGGTACCTGATCCCAGACGACATTAAGGTGGCTTTCAGATGGAAGGGGAGGAGGTGGGGGAAGGCAGCAGAGGATGTTCTGAGCGTCACCCCTGCGGCGAACATCTAAAGCGTCGTATACGGTGCACGGCTGTGAACACCAAAGGGGGGCCGCTCCCCCTTTTCAGCCTCAGATACAAATAATTAATATACCCTTGAGGGAAATTACCCTCTGGAAGGGATACCGTGTCCACCCTCCCCCTTCACAGTCCCACAGGGCGGATATACAGAAATATCGCCAAAGCGTGCGAGAGTGTCATTTCAATTCAGATCATCTACATCCTGATAGATGCGCCATCCTTCTCCATCATGGGCAGCCACATCTCCTATGAGCTCCGCCGCATCTTTCCCCCTCTTCAGGCCGCTACGCACCTTCTCCTCGCCGCCCTGCCCATCCTAAGCATGTTTTTTCTCTTTGACATATACGCAAGGGCGAGGGGGGGCCGCCTCAAGGGCAGGGACCTTCTGCCCATATCCGCTGTTCTTCTGATCATCACAGCGCTCCTCGCTGTGGAGGAGATGAAAGGGGGTTACCTCCCCTACGATGAAGATTTCCTGTCTTTCCTTCTCCTCCGCGTCGGCTTCGTCCTCCTCCCGGCTCTCTTCTGTGCATACACGTGGGTGCAGCTCTGGAGGCTGAAGAGGTATCCCGCCTCCCCCCTGGACAGCCCTCCCCCAGCCTACGATTTCAGCGGGGCGGAGAGAGGGCGCCGCACCATCACCCTGGCGGCCGCCGCGGTGCGTATACTCCTGGCAGTCTTCCTTCTCTACATCGGCTTTACGGAGTTTTGGGTGAGTGAGATTCCTCTGCCTCAGTTACTCTCACTCTTCTATCTCCTCCTCTCCATAGCCGCTGCGATGTTTCTCATCGCCCTCTCCACCTCCCCGGGGGCCAGGTGGTGGATGAGGGAAGAAAGAGTCGCTCTCTGGGTTCTCGGAATGGACCTCTTCTTCATGGTCCTGCCGCTTCTGTTCTTCACCGTGGACCGGCTGTACCGCCCACTGGCTGCCAGCTTTGAGGATCAGTTCGTCCTAATGCTCATATCCTCCCTCCACCTCATTCCCACCTCTCTCTTCCCTTTCCTCACGCACGCCTTTTTGAGGCACGGCTACAGGAGGTGGTACGGGCATATCATCAGAGGGGGGTGGGCCCCGGGGGCGGATTACCTCACCAAGGGGACCTCCTCCGCATCCTCTCTGCTCGGGGGGATCTACCTGACTGCGGTCTTCTGGATAGTCTATCTTGATGGGGAGCCAGTCTCTGTTCTCATACTCCTTCTGGGATGGCTGGCAGCGGCCCTCTCAATAATTCTTCTTCTCTGCACCTCCTCCCCCCTCTCCCATGTGGCCTCGTTCCTCTCAGTACTCTTCTCCTTTTCGGTGGCCATCATCCTCCTGGAAGGGGCCCTCCTCGTCCTCTACGTTCTGCCGGCCGCACTTCTTTCAACCACAATCATGGGACCCCTCATCGCCTTCCACGGGGGGGAGGAGAGGAGATGGGTGGGGGAAATGTACCGTAGATGGGCTCGGGAGGCACTCCTGCGGCCCTTGAAGGTCCCCGGGGAGCGGGGGGAGGGGGAAGTACCCGAATCCGAAAGCGGCGCTGGAGCGGTGGGGGAAGGGGGGAGAGAGGCGGAGGACTACCTTCTGATAATCCACTTCCCGGGAGGAGGTCTGCCCGCGGAGGACGGGACACCTCCCGCCTCGGAGTGAAGTTTTATTATCCCCGGGCTATTTACAATCGTATGGCCATGAACATCAAAGCAGCGGCTCTTCTCATCGCCGCCGCCTCCCTTAGCGGAAGTGGAGGGTCCCAGCATCCCGGTGGACACCGCTCCCAGGGGAACGA
This sequence comes from Thermoplasmatales archaeon ex4484_36, assembly GCA_002254765.1. GTDB lineage: Archaea > Thermoplasmatota > Penumbrarchaeia > Penumbrarchaeales > EX4484-36 > EX4484-36. The sequence goes on from NJDV01000040.1 coordinate 2,863, forward strand.
ATGAGCCCTCCATTGCGGTTTCCCCCATCAATCCTGACGTGATGGTGGCTGCCACAAACGACTACAACGGACCCAGCGGAGACGCCTGGGTGGCCTACTACTACAGCGAGGACGGCGGGAAGACGTGGAGCAAGGGCTGGATTACGGCTTTGACGGGACGGGGGACCCCGTTGTGGCCTACGATAAGGACGGGAACTGCTACATCGCCGGGATAGCCTTTCAGAGGGCACCTTCGGCTCCCTTCCCCAAGAAGTACTCAAACATCTGGGTAGCCAGGTCAAACGATGGCGGGAAGACCTTCCGCTGGCAGGACATCTCACTCATCGTCGGCCCCTCCATGAGGACAAAGCTCAACTTCCACGACAAGGAGTGGATAGCCACAAACCCTGTGAACGGTGACGTCTACTGCGTATGGGCAGCCTTCGCCACCCGGGGGGCTGTGGTGGCGAACATGGTCTTCAGCAGATCAGAGGACGGGGGCAGGACGTGGACGGACCTGAAGATAATCTCTGAGGTCACAAACTTCCAGCTTCAGAACCAGGGCTCCTACGTTGAGGTGGACGATCGTGGCAGGATTCACGTGGTCTGGATAGACTACGGTGTCAATCAAATCGTCTACTGCTACTCCGACGACCGGGGGGAGACCTTCACCACCCCCCGCCCCATAGCCCCCGTTGAGCCCCTCCCCCGGACCATCCCCGGGAACTCCTACCGCACTCCCACCATGCCCGCCATGGCGGTGGACCGAAATCCTGAGAGCCCCTACTACGGCTCCGTTTATGTGGTCTACCCCACTTCCAACAGCACCCCCGAGAGCGTCAACGGGGACATTATGATGGTCTTCAGCAGGGACCGGGGCTCCACCTGGTCCGAGCCGACGAGGGTGAACAACGATAGCACCACCGCAGACCAGTTCTTTCCAGCGGTGGCTGTATCTGAAAACGGCCTTGTTCATGTGGTCTTCTACGACAGAAGGGACGACCCGGAAAACAGGCTGATACATCTATATTATGCCCTCTCCTCTGACGGCGGGGTCACGTTCCCTCTTCAGTTCAACGTCACGGAGAGGCCCTTCGACGGCAATGCCGGCGGCTCCCCGGGGGCATCCTCGGCCTTCATAGGGGACTACATAGACATTGACCTCTCCGGAGGTGTTGCCCACCCCGTCTGGACAGATGCCCGGGACGGTGAGCCCACCTCAGACGGGCTCAACGCAGACCTCTACACCGCCCGCATCCTCTATTACACAGGCAATCTCACCGCGGCAGGCGGGGGGTGAGGGATGATCCTCTCAGACTTCCTCGCCGGTCTTCTGCTTTTATCCTCCCTCTTCTTCTCCGCACTATCTTATCTGGCCTACCGCCGTTCGGGGGTGAGAAGGGCAAGAACGCGCTCTACGTGGTGGAAATCCTTATCCCCAGCCTGCTCCCCTTCCCCCTGGGACCGGAGACCTTCCTCATTGACCTCCTCCTTATTGCGCTCCTTTTCGTCCTCATAATACGCAGGAGGTCGGCCGGGAGATGAAGGACCCCCTGGAGCTTCAGGTGAGGAGGAGGATATACGAGGAGGTGGTGATGAACCCCGGGCTCCACTACAGGGAGCTCCAGAGGAGACTGGGCCTCCCCTCCGGCCAGCTCGACTACCACCTGAGGTTCCTCAAGAAGCAGGAGGTAATAACGTCAAGGAGGGAGGGGGGATATATCAGGTACTACCCTGTCCAGGGGCTTAAGGAGAGCGAGAAGAGGGCTCTGGCCTTCCTCAGACAGGAGATACCCCGGGCAATAATCATTCACATTCTTATGAACCCCGGCTCCACCCACGGGGACATACTCAGCGGGGTGAGGATAAGCGGTGCTACCCTCTCCTATCACCTGAAGAGAATGGTGAGCAGAGGGATTGTGAAGGAGGAGGTGAGGGGGAGGGAGAAGCACTACACCATAGCTGACCCCGATGAGATAGCGGCGCTCCTTGTGACGTACAGAAGAAGCTTCCTCGACTCTCTTGTGGACTCCTTCGTCAGGACGCTCACCGGCGGGGGGGCTCCCTGAGGTAGGGGTTGGAGAGGGGGTCCTCTTCTCTTACCCTCCGCCCGACGTATGCTGCTATGCACACCACCAGGGCCACCCCTGCGGCTGTCCCGAGAAGTATGGAGCGGATGTGCTCCAAAAACTCCCTGTGCAGCACTTCAAGCGCCCTTTTTACGGCCTCCGGGCTGAGCCTGAAGACCGGGTCGTGGAGGATCTCCGTGACGTTCCCGGCGGGATAGGAGAAGACCACCACATCCGCCTCCTCCCCGATATAGCTCTCAACGGAGAGCTCACCACTCTCCCCGCCGGTTGTGTTCACTATCACGCGGTCCGTCCAGGTGTAGGCGCCGAGCTCCTCTCCCCCGCCCGCCCTGTAGGCCACCGAGCCCACACCCGAGGAGGGGCTGCACATGAAAAGCTCCCTCGCTTCTCCGCCCATGTTGCACCTTGCTCTCCTCCCCACCGTCCCCTTCACCATCGCCCATCTGAAATGGCCCTCCTCCCCGTTCAGACCCTCCTCACCCAGGCGCTGTTCAAGGTATATTCTCTCAGCCTCAACCCCCGCAGGGGCCAGCACGATGTCTATCTTCACCTCCTCCGGCCCGCCCACCTCCTCCTCGCCGAAGACCTTCGGCTCCGTGAAAACCCTGATGTGTATCTCCAGATCCGCCCTGCCCTCGCCGCCCCCGTTCATCCCCATACCTCCTCGGCCGCCCATCCCGGGGCCGTGCCCCACCGTCATATCGGTCAGCTCCACGCTCTTTTTCATCACAACTTCCACCTCCCCATCCTGACGAACTACCTGGAGCTGCCAGGGATCCGCACCGAGGCTCGCCCCCGCCCCTATTCCAAGCTCAGCGTCGCCGGCGTAGAGCCCTGAGAAGGTGAGCATTATGGAGCGCTCCTCCCCTGGGAGTGAGAGCACCACGCTACCGCTCTCCCTTATCAACACAGCCACGCTGCCGGTATCAACCTCTATCCAACCCTCCCCCCCTTCAACCTGAAGAGGACCCTCTCCCGCCCCCGGGAGGGGCATGTACGTCAGGACGAGCAGGGTAAGGAGGAGCACATACCGTTTCATGCAGTATTACGTATGCAGAGGGAGATATATATTGAAATTGGTGCAAATCTCTAACGTTTGGACTGTTAGAGGTTTGCCCTACTGTTAGAGAGATGCCCCATAAATCTAATTTAAATACCCCGGGAATGCAACCTGCGGTGATAAAAATGGTGCGGAGATGGATGGTATTAGCGATGCTGGGTCTTCTGGCCCTGGGTGTGCCCTATTTTGCGGCCGCAAGCGGCCCCGGCGGGGAATGCCACGCGGAAGGGGACGGAGACGGCAGGGAACACGCAGGTGAAGGACCCGGCGGTGAGGCAGCTGAAGAGAGAATGTGCATGATGGCAGAGGAGGCCCACATGTTCGGTCAGATAGAGGAGGAGAGCGAGAACCTCTCCTTCAGCGGAAGGTTTGTGGAGTTCTCTCTCTCGGAGAACATGAGCGCAATTGAAGACTACACGATGGAGGTTCCGGAAGAGACCCTCCTGCTGGAGAGCGTTGTGTGGGGCGAGGTGACCGGAGCGACGTACACAGTCTCCGGAGCCCACTTCAGGCTCACATCCGATGAGGTGCTGGTGGACGCCCACAACAACCCCGCTGCCATACTGATGGTGAGGGTCTACGACTCAAGAGATGTGGTCTATACCCTTCCGGAGGGTGCCAAATACACGGCGGACGAGAGGTTCGTTAACATGAGCATAGGGGACCTTGAGGCGGTGATAATATACGTCAATGCCACTCTGAGCGCGGAGGGCGGCACCCTGACCTTCACCCCCACCTCCACCCCCTACCACATAATATTCAGGGTTGTGCCGGCAGAGGGGGTGGCGGGCCACATGTGGGAGAGGGAGTATACAGAGGCCCTCAAGATACGGAAAGCGGTGGGCGAGATGAGAATCGCCATATCCGACGGGGAACACATGGCGGATCAGTTCGCCTACAGGGAGAACGTCAGGATGGAGCTGAAGCATGCTGAGAGGAACAGGGTGAGGATCGAGGTGAGCGGTGAGGGAGAGGGGGGAGTGATGCTCCTTCAGATGAACAGGGAGGCCCTCCAGAGCAGAGTGAGGGTCTACTTTGACGGGGAAGAGGTGAAGGAGGCGGAGAATCTAGGAGAGGTCCTGGAGGCCACCGGAGAGGAACCGCTCTACTACAGCGAGCCCGCAGAGAAGGGCAGCCAGTACTTCGCAGTCTACATCCCCCACTTCTCCACACACACCATCGAGATCGTGGGTGTCGAAGAGTGGCCCCTGGCAGACTATCTCCCCTACATTGCGGTGGGGATTGTTGTGCTTCTGGTAGCAGCTATCTTCCTTGCCCTCAGAAAGAGGAAGTAAAGGGAAGAAACTCCCCGGGGCACCTCTCCTGCCCCGGACCCTTTTTTATTATATCACCCTTCTTTCCAGCAGGCGGAGCGCTCCCGGGGGAAGCTGGAGGGCGAACCTTTTTTCCATCCCCGGGCGAGGTCTGTGAGCATCTCTCACCCCGGCGGCCCCTTCTTTGAGCTTTAGCCCCAGCGCTACTTTCTCTCCAGGATGGCGATGTACATGATGTCGGAGAGCTCTATTATCGCTTCTATTATCGCTCCCCTACCCCTGTACCTCACATATTTGAGCTCCTCGGAAAATAAAATTCCCGGTAGCACCTCCTCCGGAGGGAGGGGTTCAAAGCCCCTCTCCCCTCCCAGAAAATCCTCCACCACACCCTCTGTCTCCTCCTCCGTGAAGGTGCAGACGCTGTAGATGAGGTACCTGCGGCATCCCCGGGAGGCCTCACTTAAGATGCGCTTCTGCTTCACGGGGAACCCCTTAAGGTCCCTGTAATACTTCACCTCCGGGTTCCTGGCCGCAGCTCCGAGGCCGCTGCAGGGGGCATCCACAAGAACCACATCGTGCTCCCGGGGCCACCATTCCACCCTCACCGGCACCCTGTAGATCTCGGCCCTTCTCTCAAGGTTTCTCAGCTTTCCCCTGTTCTTATCATAGGCGAAGACGGGGGCCCCGTAGTATGCCATGGTGAGGGATTTGCCGCCGTTGCCTGCGCAATAGTCGAGCACATCGCCCCCCAGAAGAGCCGTGATCTTTGCAACAAGCTGGCTTGATGGGTCCTGAACGTGGGCCAGCCCCTCCTTTGCAGCCTTTGAGTACCTTCCCCTGCTCACCGTTCTGAGAGCGGTCTCGGGCATGAACTCCTCCGCCGCCATCCCCTCTCTCTCAAGCATGCTCTTCACCTCTCGCCTTCCACACTTTCGGAGGTTTACCGCAAGGAAGGTCTCGGGCTCTCTGTTTATCCTCTCCACGTAATCTACGTGTCTCAGAAGTATCTCGGATACCGCCTCGGAGCAGGAGAGCCTTATCGGGGGAGGGGCATCCTCTACCAACCCTTCATCCCACTCAACCTCACCCAGGGCGATTTTCACAAGGCTGGCAGGGGAGAGGGAGAACCCCTTCCTCTCAAGTATATATTCATAGAGCCTGCGGTGCCTCACCACTCTGTGTACAACCCCGGCCACCCTCTCCCTCTCCTCAAGGGTGAGTCCGGAGGAGGGGAGGGTTCTTCTGAGAACCCTTGCCATCTGGTCCCCCTTTAGCCACCCATCAACAGCCCTCTCAGCGACCCTCCGGAGTCTCCTGTCCATGCAGGAGGGAGATTGAAGGGGAGTTATAAGTTTTATCAGCAACCAAAGAAGAACTCCCGGAGGGCCTCAAAGTCTCGGTGCTCTCTTACTATGGAATGCATTATTGGTGCGATTTCAAAATATGAGGGAATACACAAACTATTTATAGAACAGTGCAATCTTCCGCAGTAGCGGAAAAAGGTATACACCTTCACCCGTATCACCAAATCACCATCACGATCAATCGTGCTGTGAAGGCGCAAGGAGCCTTCAGAAGATATGTTCAGGGTGGGTGGGATACCTTTTTCCAGAAGAAAAACAAAAGGGAAAAAGGAGGAGATAGAAATGAATCTGGACCCATCTTCAACGAAGTATCTGATTAGGGCGTCCCTTGTGGCTGACGGAGTGGTGGAGAAACCCGACGTGGTGGGTGCGATATTCGGGCAGACCGAGGGGCTTATAGGAGATGAACTTGACCTGAGGGACCTTCAGAAAACAGGCAGGATCGGAAGGATAGAGGTGGAGCTCACCTCGAAGAAGGGAAAATCTGAGGGCAAGGTGCTGATACCCTCCAGCCTGGATCTCGTTGAAACTGTAATACTGGCGGCGGCCCTGGAGACTGTGGAGAGGATAGGGCCGTGTAAGGCGAAGATAACCATAGACGCTGTGGAAGACGTCAGAGTGAGCAAGAAGAAAAAGATCGTTGAGAGGGCAAAGGAGCTTCTCTCCCAGATAATGAAGGAGACCAAGGGGGAGAGCATGGACCTCACAGAATCGGTGAGACAGCTTGTTCAGATGGAAGAGGTGGTGCTCTACGGAGAGGACAAGTGCCCCGCCGGCCCCAACATAGACTCTTCCGACGCCATAATTGTGGTGGAGGGCCGCTCAGACGTAATAAACCTTCTCAAATATGGGATCAAGAACGTTATCGCCGTGGGCGGGACAAACATTCCCGAGACAATAAAGAGGTTGTCAAGGGAGAAGGTGGTCACCGCTTTTGTGGACGGTGACAGAGGGGGCGAGCTCATTCTCAGAGAGCTCCTACAGGTTGCGGAGGTGGACTTCGTAGCAAGGGCCCCGAAGAACCTGGAGGTTGAGGAGCTCACACAGAAGCAGATCATAAAGGCGCTGCGCAACAAGGTGCCCGCTGAGCAGTACATGGATATGCTCAACATAGAGAGGGAGCCGGAGGAGGCGGAAGGTGCTCAGAAGGCGGAAGAGAGGAAGGAGGCTCCTAAGAAGGCAAAGGCCGCCGAGAAGGAGAGAGCCCCGCAGGCGAAGGAGAAGAAAGAGGGGAGCGAGATAACAAGGTATAAGGACATCATGAAGAACCTGGCCGGGACGCTGAAGGGTATGATAATCGGCGAGGACGGCGTGGTTATAAAGGAGCTTCCGGTGAGGAATCTGGCTGACGAGCTCAGAGGGATGGACAAAAAGGTTCGGGCTGTGGTCTTCGATGGGGTGATATCCCAGAGATTGCTTGACATCGCCGAGAAGAAGGGCATCGCCTACCTGATAGGCTCCAAGAAGGGCAATGTGACGAAGATACCAAAAAGCGTAAAAGTCCTGACAAGGGAAGATCTGGGCATCAAGAAGTGACACTGCAACCCTTTCAATTTGGCTATATTTTATATATAGCCAACATTTTTCCCCCTTAAACAACGGATTGGGGTTTGGACGGCATGCAGGGCATAGAGGAGCTGGCATCGCAGGTGGATAGGAAGATTTTTGTGGACGGCAGCGAGATAACCAGGAAGTCCCTTGTATCCTTCATTCTCGAAAAGCACCGCAGGAAGCTGAAGGAGTCTGCGGAGGAGCGTAAGAGACTTGCGGGAGAGGTGGAGAGAATAAGAGGTGAGGTGGAAGAGGAGAAGAAGAGAAGGGACGAGCTGAACCGGAAGGTCCAGGAGCTCAAGAGGGAGAGGCAGAGGCTCAAAGAGGAGAATCGCCAGTTAAGAGGAGAGTTCTTTCGCCTCATTGAAGCGGAGAGGAAAAACGAGCCCCCCAGAAAGGAGGTGAAGCTTTACAGAAAGTACATAGAGGACCTGGAGTGGAAGCTCCAGACAGAGGCCATAACCCTGGAGACGGAGAAGAGGATCTTGAAAGAGATGCGCGAGGCATATGCAAAGCTGAAGGAGCTGACCCATCCGGAGAAGATCGAAGAGATAAACCAGAGGATCGCCGAGATCACAAAAAGAATTGGAGAGAACATGGCCCGGATAGAGGAGCTTCACACGGAGATGGCGGGGTATGTTGAGGAGTCCAACGTTCATCACCAGCGTTATGTGGAGGGTGTTAAAAGATTGAGGGAGCTGGAGAGCAGAATGAAATGGCTCGAGCACGTCTCCAAGAGGGAGGAGGAGGCCATCCAGTTCTGGAGCGAGATGGGGGAGAGGATGTCTGAGGAGGATAGAAAGGACAGCGAGAGGCCCTTCGAGGAGGTTCTGAGCATCCTTGAGAAGTTCTACGCCACTATCGAGGAGAAGCGCAGCGCTGAGGAAGAGGAGGAGATGGAGCTTAAAAAGAAGGCCGCGGAGGGGGAGGGGAGAAGAAAGGAGGTGAAGGGGGAGGAGATGGGGGGGGAGAAGCGCAGAGATGAGAAAGAAAAGGAGGGGGAGGGGGGTGGTGAGGAATGATAGCGGAGGAGAGACGAGAGGAGCTCAAAGGGAGGATCAGGGAGCTGAGAGACGAGCTTGAGAGGAGCAGGCTTAAGTTCAAAGAGTTTGTAAGGCAGGCGGAGGAGGCCAGACAAACCCGTGACCGCCTTAACGGGGAGGTGAAGGAGCTCTCGGCTCAGATCAGGAAGATATTTGAGGAGAGGGCAGGCCGCCTCAAGCGAATTGAAGAGCTAAAAGGCGAGAAGAACCGTATCTACGAGGAGATGTCCCCCTACAGCTCCACGGTGAGAGAGCTCAAAGAGATCAGGAACCGTTACAACGAGGCTGCCAGAGGAAGGGAGGAGAGCCTGCTTAGAAGGCTGCAGGACATCGTCGGGACCCTGAGGGAGAGGGACCTCTCCCCAAAGCAGGAGCTTATACTTTTCGAGCAGGCTGTCATATTGAGGTATCGGATATTGGCCCGGCGGGTGGCGGACGCCGTCCACAGGAAGATCCTGGAGATGGGGGAAGAGGCCCTGCTGCCTCACATTGAAAAGCTCAAAGAGCTGGACAGGAAGATGGATGAGGAGTACCGCGCTGCAAGGGAGCTTCTCGAGAAGGCGCGAGAGCTCATAGCGAAGAGGGATTCTCTGAGGGCGGAGGCTCAGGAGAACCATCAGAGGTTCATCTCTCTGGATAGGGAGATAAAGGAGCTGAAGGTGAAGATGGACGCGGCCAGACTGGCCCTCAAGAAGCTCAGGGAGGAGGAGAGGGAGCTTTTAAAGAAGCTCAGAGGGGGCCGGAGGGCAAGGCTCATGGTGGAGAGGGAGCTGAAGCTCAAAGAGGCCAGAAAGAAGTATCAGAGAGGGGAGACCCTGAGCCTGGAGGAGCTCAGGCTCCTTATGGAGGCCGGCGACGTCTGATTTATCTTCAGCCGCCCCTTTCTATCTTCAGAAGGTGGACCTCGAAGATCAGAGTCTTTCCTGCCCACTCTTATGACCCCCATTATCTCCTCGGTGTTGTGCCTTATCATGATCCTGTTGTGCTCCGTTGAGATCTCCTCAACGGTGGAGTTCCACGGGAAGTTGTGATATGTCTCTCCTACCCTTGGCATGTTCTGATATGTCACCTCACTCCCCTCAACCCTTACCACCTTGCAGGGCCAGCCCCAGAAGGGGTGGGTATAGAGGGCGTCCACCACCGGGTCCTCCCCGGAGAAGTTCTCGCGGAACTCATTCTCGGTTAAGGTGACGAAGAGGGGCACCTGCTCAGTCTCAGGGATCCAGAGTATGAGGCCGGGGTCCGCAGGGCCGTAGCCCTTCTCAGGAGGAACGGTTATGTTCCTCACCTCCCCCACCCTCATCCCTATGACCCCCTCCTCAAAGCCCTTTATCATCTCCCCGGAGCCCACCACAAAGGTGAGGGGCTCGTATATGGATTTTGGTTCGAAGCCGGGGGATTTTGGGATGAGCGGGTTGTCCGCTATCGCTCTTATGGACGTGTCGAAGACCTGCCCGTTCATGAAGCGTCCCACGTAGTCCACCGTCACCTCATCCCCCTCCATAACCATGAGGGGCTCCTCCTCCTTCTTCTCCGGTTTCTTGAACTTCTCGTCCACCAGGTCCCAGACCACCAGAGAAGCTATGAATATTATGCTGGCAACGAGGATACCCATGCAGATCTTCTCAACGTCCATCTCATCTCACCTGTCACGCCTTCTCTATAAGCCACTCCTCGTCGATCCTTCTGTAATCCTGTATCTCATCCGGGGAGAAGAAGAGTGATATCTCCCTCTGTGCGCTTGCGGGGGAATCGGAGCCGTGGACAACGTTCCTGCCGGTGAAGAGGGCGAAATCCCCCCTTATGGTGCCCGGGGATGCCTCTTTCGGGTCGGTCTTTCCCAGCATTGACCTCACAACCTGGATGGCGGACTCCCCCTCCACCACCATAGCCACAGAGGGTCCTGAGGTGATGTAGGAGATGAGGGAGGGGAAGAAGGGCTTGCCCACGTGCTCGGCATAGTGCTTCTCGGCGAGCTCTCTATCTACCCAGAGCATCTTCATGGCCACTATCTTCAGGCCCCTCCGCTCCAGCCTTGAAATCACCTCACCCACAAGCCCCCTCTGGACGCCGTCGGGCTTGACCATGACGAAGGTTCTCTCCGTAGTCATCTCATCACACCTCATTTCCTTCCGATGAACCTCTTGGTCCACCTTGTGTGTTTCGGGTCTCTCTTGAGTATTATCATGTTCTTGAAGCACTTATTGGAGCAGAAATAGAGGACGGTGGCGTCCCTCTTGATGTACATCCTGCCTGTGCCCGGCTCTATCCTCTCTCCGCAGAAGGAGCAAACCCTGCTCTCAACCATTTCCTTCACCTGACCGACAGCTTTCTGGCTTCCCTTGCGGACTCCCTCAGCATGAGGATGTCCCCCAGTCTCACCGGTCCCATGACGTTCCTTGTTATGATCCTGCCCTTGTCCTTCCCGTCAAGGACCCTCACCTTGACCTGGGTGGCCTCCCCGCTCATGCCGGTTCTCCCAATGATCTCCACCACCTCGGCAGGGATCCCATCATTGGTCATTCTTCACACCTCCCTTCCCGCTCACTTCTTAAGCTCCTGGAGCTTCTTCTGAAGGTTCTCTATGAGGACACCTGCCCTCCCCGGGTTGACAACGGCCACGGAGGATGTTGCCACCTTAAGGCCGGCGGCCCTGCCCAGCTCGCTCTTGCTGGGAACATAAGCGTAGGGAATTCCCTTCTCGTCACAGAGCATGGGGATGTGCAGCATGATCTCCGGGGGAGATACATCCTCGGCCATGACAACGAACTTGGCCTTCTCCTTCTCAACGGCCTTGGTGACCTCGTTGGCTCCCTTCCTTATCCTCCCGGTGGAACGGGCCAGTTCAACGATCTCATACACGGATTCAGTCAGCTCTTTGGGTACCTCAAACTTCACATACGGCGCCTTTGCCATACCATACACCTCCTTCAAACCCTTACGGGTCATCATCATTCACAGGTGCCCCCCTGGGGCGGGCAAGCAGTCAATCAGATATTTGTATTTATACTTTTTGAAAAGGAAAACGCCCCCTCCTCAGCTGTCCTCCACCACGATCTCTTTCTCTATGACAAAGGGGCCCACGTAGTCACAGTCCTTGCAGTGATAGACACCACCGAAGAAGAAGGCCCCCTCGTAGTAGAGCTCCCTGCCCCCGCAGTGGGGGCACTGAAGGCTCACAATCTCCTCTCGAAGCCCTCTTTAAGCCTCTCAACCTCCTCACTGTCCATGAGCTCTTCCGCCCTGACCCTGCCCAGAAGCTCATCCCTGCTGAGAGGTCTCTCCTCCGTGGCCTCCCTTCTTATCTTTCCGCTCCTGCTTTCGTAGTGGAGGTCCTTAATCTCCTTTCTTCCCCCCTCCAGCGTCATCTTGCCCTCGGAGCCTGAGACCTCCAGGACGTATCTTGTGGGATTGAACAGGAAGTAGAGGGCAAGGACCCCCGCTCCGACGATGAAGAAGATGAAGTGGGCCACCGTAAATACGAGAAGGACGAAGCCCATCACCAGGTAGAGGTAGGAGAACCTCCTCCTCTGGCTCACCATGACATCGCTGACAGGAAATGGCCTGCCGTCGCCCACAGCGAGATAGACCTCCCCGTCCCACTCCTTTATCTTCACATCCTTAATTGAGAGCTCGTTCATTCCCATCACCCACCGTAGATTTTAAGCAGACTCCTTCTACCGGCGAAGCTCCTACTGCCCACCCCGGCGCCCAGGAGCTTCAGCCCCTCCGGGGCCTCCCCCTCCCTCCTCCATATGTCCACAAGTCCTTTGAGAAGAGTGGCCCCCGTGGGGGTGAGAAGCTCTCCCTCCCAGGGCCCTTCCGTGTAGGGCAGCCAGAGGCTCATTGTGCACCTCCTCCTCCGCCCTTACGATTCTTTCAAAGGCCTCCCGGGCGAAGCGGTTCTCCCTTGAGAGCCCCGCCGCCTGCAGGGCATCCAGAAGGTGCGCCTTCATCTTGAGGGCCTCAATGTCCCCCTCCCCCTCCTCCCACCGAACGTCAACCTCCAGCGCCTCCACCCCCCTCTCCTCAACCCTTCTCAGGCGCACAACAGTCTCCCCCATGACGCTTCCAGAGCTGCTCAAGAGCTCTTCCATCTCCCTCAGCGGCACTCCAGAGGAGGCTATCAGGGCGCCCAGGATCATGTCTCCGGAGGCGCCCTCCCGGGGGTCTATCAGGAACAACGCTATCTCCTCCTGAACCTCACGTCCCAGATGACGTATGCCCCTGCGGCTGAAAGAAGGATCACCACGGTGGCGATCTCAGCGGTGGAGAGGCCGCCGCCGTTCTCCGGGCTCTCCGGGCTCGCTCTCCTGTAGGGGAGCTGGAGATAGCTCAGCTGCCCCTCCTCCCCGCAGGCCACGGCAAGCACTGACCTTGGAGGCAGCCGGGCGGTGAGGTTCAGCCTCACCACACCCCAGCGGATCCACCTCTCCTCCCCATCCACACCGCTCAGGTTCATAATGGCCCTCTTCCAGTTCAGGGCGGGTGTGAGGTTGAGGGGGCCGTAGGTGTACTTCAGGTCGAAGGTCCCGTCGCCCTCAAAGTCCACCTCCACCGACGCGAAGAGGGTCCCCGGGCTTAAGGAGTTGTACCTGTAGGAGATGTTGAGGTGGTTCTTCAATGTGGGGTCCGGGCGGAAGTAGAGCGTTTTCATGTACACCCGGGGGTAGGGAAGGCGGTAGGTACTCTGGGTGGAGTTGAAGGTGAAGTAGAGGGTGCTCTCCTTTTGGATCTCATCCTCGGAGGGGGGATAGAAGTTCAGGTAGGGCCTCCTGTCGTAGGGGGAGACCTTCAGGTAGAAGAGGAGCGGTGCCCCCTCCTCCGACGGGTTCACCGCCTGCTCCCCTCCGGCGGGGGACAGAAGTGCTACTGTCCCCTGCAGCACAAGAAGCAGGATGAGTGTGTGAACCCAAACGCCGCTCGGAACCTTCCTCCGCATTTCGTCCACCACTTTAGGGACACATCGCCCCGATATAATAAATATTTTCTGCACTTCTCAAGCGCCTCGGGGCTCAAAGCGGTATCCTTCTCCCGGAGGGTCCCCTGCGGTATCTGCCGAATTCATCCATCTGAAGCACCTCCTCCAGGGAGAAGACGGGTCCGTCGGTGCAGACCCTCCAGCCTGAGATGGAGCAGCTGTCGCAGAGGCCCACTCCACATTTTATGTACCTCTCCAGAGAGAACTGGATGTCAAGCCCCCTCTCGAATGCCAGGGTGGCCAGAGCGGCCAGCATCCTCTCCGGCCCGCACGCCACGAAGGAGACCCCCTCAGGATCACTCCCCTCCCTTGAGGAGAGGTACTCCTCAAAGAGCTCGGTCACAAATCCCTTCCTGCCCCTGCTCCCGTCATCGGTTGAGAGAAGGAGCTCAATCCCTTCTTTCTCCACCCAGCTGAGATAGGGGAGCTCCTCCTCAGTCACCGCTCCCAGCAGAAGGACCCCCTCGCCCCCCTCCCTCACGCTCTTAAGCAGCGCAGAGAGGACTGACGGTGCCCCGGAGCCGCCGGCTATTCCCACCACCCTCCCCCCCTCCTTCAGGCTGTAACCTCTTCCCAGGGGGCCTTTTAACCCAAGCGGTGCACCCTCTCCCAGCCCCCTCAAGGTGGCGGTGGCCTCCCCCACAACCTTCACAGTGAAGAGAACCTCCCAGCCCTCCTCCGTCTCCCTGACGTCAGCGGGAGAGAGGGGGATCTCGTCCACCTTCGGTATCCACACCAGGGCGAACTGCCCGGGGACGAAACCCCTCCACCGCTCGGAGGTGGAGCGCACCTTGAAGCTGAAGATGTCCCTGCACTCCTCCCACACATCAAGTATCCTCACCACCTCCCTGTCGTGGGCCATAGGAGTCACTCACCCACCTCCTCATGGGGATACCTTTCAAGGGCAAGGCCGACGATCTCACCCGCGCTGCCGTAGCCCTCCTCCACCAAGAAGGCCTCAATCTCCTCTCTGATCTGTGAGAAGACCCCCACCCCCCTCCTCCTGACAGCGCTTCCCACCTCCACTGCCGCCGCCCCCGCCATAAGGAACTCCACGGCATCAAGCCCCGTGGTTATACCTCCTGAGCCCACAATGGGGGCCTCAACCTCCCCCGAGGATGCCAGCTCCCAGACCTTCTCAAGGGCAAGGGGCTTTATACCCTCCCCCGAGTATCCCCCGGTGCCGCTGGCGAGAACGGGCATGGCCAGGTAGGGGTCTATCGCTATGCCCTTCAGGGTGTTAATGGCCACAAGGGCGTCCGCCCCTCCCCTCTCTGCCGCCTTTGCCGCCTCCACGATGTCGGGGCAGTGGGCGGTGAGCTTCGCCCAAACCCCCCGGGGGAACCCCCTCCTGACAGCCCTCACGGCGCTGTAGACGCCATCGGGGTCCTTCCCGAAGGCGATGCCTCCCTCCTCAACGTTGGGGCAGGAGAGGTTCACCTCCACGGCTTCCACCGGAAGCGTCCGGGCGGCTCTCCCCAGCTCCTCAAACTCCTCCACGCTCTCCCCGTAGAGGGAGAGTATGACGGGGACCTGGGGCATCTCCTCTCTGAACCTCTCTATCTCCTTCGTGTAATGCTCTATCCCCGGGTTGGGGACACCCATGCTGTTTAAGTACCCGGTCCTCAGCTCCACGAAGGTGGGATTGGGATGCCCCTCCCTCTCGGCGAGGGATATGGATTTGGTCACCACCGCAGCGGCGCCGCCCTCCACAGCCCTCATCATGGAGGCGGCGGTCTCGTTGAGAACCCCTGATGCGAGGATCACCGGGTGAGAGAGCCACACCCCCCCAACCTCAACCTCCATAACGGGCCTCTCCATCATCTATCCACCCCCATCATCTCGTAGAGGGCCATCACCATGAGGGGCAGCACCTGGGTTATCTCCGCCTCCACGGTTATGTAGCTTGCATCTTCCCTGACCTTCCCCCATGAGACCGCCTCCCTCATCCTCGCCCCGGAGAGGGAGCCGTCGTGCTCCTGGGCCGTCGTTACGTAGACAGCGTAGTCAAGGCCGCCCCTGAACTGGTTCCACCAGATGGTGTGGTGCTTGGATATGCCGCCGCCGAGTATGAGGGCCCCGCTGCGCTTTGACTCGTAGACGATGTCTGAGAGGAGCTGCTCGTCCTTCAGGGGGTCCACCCGGAAGTCCCTCCTCCTCTGGTTGAAGAGCCACACGTGGGAGCCGAAGGCCCCGTCGTAGAATCCGGGTACGAAAACCGGTATGCCCCTCCTGGCGGTCCAGTGGAGGAGGGAGGAGTCGTCCTCTATCCTCTCCCCCACCATTCTTATGAGCTCAGCCCCCCCAACCTCCCTCACACCCTCCCGGTAGAGCTCCTCGAAGATCCCGGTGAGGTGCTCCTCAAGGCTGGGGCCGTACACCTCAAGGGGGACAACAACGTTGCCCAGCCTCATAAGACCGAGCTCCTTCAGCTCCAGGTCATCGAGGAGGAAGTCCCCGTGGTAGTAGTCCCCCCACACACGGGCCAGGTCGTGATCCAGCGTGCCCGTTGTGGTTACGATGACGTCGAAGAGGCCCCTGCGGACCATGTCAACGATGACTCCCCTCACCCCCGTGGCCATGATGGCGGCCGGAAAGGAGAGGAACCTTGTGCACTCCTTATCCTGAAGCATCCTCCTCAGTATCCCCGTGGCCTCGGCCACCTTCCTCCCGCCGAAGCCACCTGCCCTCTCCATGGCATCCATCAGCTGGGAGAAGGAGGAGATCTCAGCTGGACGGATGTCCACAACCTTCCTGTGGTCCTTCAGCACGTCTTTTTCCAATCTATGACCCCCGGTTGGATAATCTTTACATTTATCTAAATATAACCTCTTAGATGATAAATGAAACCCCCTCCCCCCCGGGATGGGACAGGGGAGGACTCGTTTGTGGGACAGCTGAGGTCACGTCTATGGGACGGGGAGGTCACGTAAATAGGAACGGACTGAGGGGGTGGTGGTGGGGTGGCCGGACAGTGGTATGGGCCCCGGGAGTGGGACAGAATTGAGTAAATCTTCCCTCCCAGTATGGGTGTGGGTTGAGACCCAAGAGTGTGAGGAGGCTAGGTGAGGAGGTTTTTAAATGGCTCCGGGCCCGGCCCTGCACCTTGTTGGAGCGGCGGATGGCATAGGGAACATAGCTCCTCTGCTATGGCATCCCCATCACCCTGCTGTCCTCTCTCTGAGCACCGTTTCTGTATCCAGACTCCGGGTGTATCTTATGGGAACTATTGACGATGCCTGGATGAACAGGAATCCAATCAGGAGTATGAGGATGTTTGCCCCCATGACAAGGTGTATCGGGAAGTAGAAGAGCACCTCCGACATAACCTTGGCCAGTATTCCCGCAAAAAGATACGCCATGGGTATTCCCACTATCACAGAGCCGAGCGCTAGGATGGATGTCTCTATGATTATGGATTTTATTATCCTTGGTCTGGGTATGCCGAGCGTGTCCAGGGTGGCGAATTCCACATCCCTCTCCATGAAGGAGATAATGACCGCCGAGGCCGCCACGACAAAGGATATTGACAGTGTCAGTATGAAAAACGTGTACAGGAGGGAGATTGCATCATCCAGAAGGGTCATCAAATCATCTTTCAATTTTGATTGAACAACTACTTTGGAGACTACCTTGGAGTCAAGAAGTTTGTTCACGTAGACGTTCTCGTTCTGCCCTTCATTGAGGATTATGTACACGCCAGTGCACATCTCCTGTGGGAACAGCTCTGCCAGGTTTCCCCTTGACGTGTAAATGATGCTGCCAACAAGTTCATCAACAACACCGCTCACAGTCAGTTTGATCTCTCCGCCACCACCCTTGAACACTATGGTATCCCCTGCATGGATGCCGGCATCCTGGGAGAGACGGAAGGATATAACTGCGCGGGAGAAGTCCAGTTTCCCTTCTCTAAGGTGGAAGGTTTTCACCTTCTTTATATTGTCACATCCGACGATCACTGCACCGGATGACTCCTCGCCCTTGAACGCCTGTCCGGCCATGTGGGTGAATGGTATGACATCACCCGCCTGCCCCGGGTCGAATCCAAGAGTTGTCTCGTTCAGGGCCGTCACACTCTGGGGGTAGAGGAAATCTGCGCGGAGGTCCCATTTCTCGTTCTCAACGGAGGAGAACATATACTCAATAGCCGATCCTGACATCACAAGCCAGGACCCCGCCATGCCCACTGTCATGCCCACGACAATAATGGTCAGACTCCAGGGCTTCCCTTACGGATTTTCTGGTTATCAACGCCACAGGGATAGAAACGGAGAGCATGACCGAGGCGAACGCGAATGCCCATCCAATAAGGAAGGGGACGGGTGCTGGAGGGAAGTAGAGTTTCAGGTTGGAATACATCTCCAAACTAACAGAGACGATGCCCTGGGTGAAAAGGATTCCCAGAACAGTCCCTATAATGCCGCCGATGATGGTGATGACAACACCTAAGGAGATGTAGGCCAGGTTTATGGCGCTTCTATCGTACCCCATGGCCATCATCACGCCTATGTACCTGGAATCGTTCTGGACAAGGCGGTACATTGTCATGAAGATGGATATGATACCTATCAGAATGAAAATGAAGCCCATGACAGGCATCATGTTCTTCATCTTGACGACTCCCATCTCCATGAACACGGCTGAGGGATGATCTTCGCTTCTGGTGATTTTTGTGATGGGATAACCACTGAGGGCTTCTGTCACCCGATCCATGCTTCCTCCCGATGAGAGGAGGACGACCACCTGGTTCACGCCATCTCCGACGACATCCTGGAGGGCGGATTTGTTCATATACAGGACCACGAGGGAGTTTCCAATCGGCAGGCTGTAATCCCCGTACGCAGATGGGAACATGTACTCCGGGGAGGACACAATACCAGTGATGGTGAAGTTCAGCTGTCGGCCCACTATGCTAACGGATACCTCCCTCCCGACATCCACTCCAAATGACTCCATGCCCCCAATGGCCACGGCCCCGCGGCTATCAGTGTAGAAGTCGCCATCCTCCAGACTGAGCACGCTTATGTCTTTTCGCGCCGGATCATCAACACCTATAAGGACAACCGGGTAATCCTCTCTCTCCCGGGTGTAAATGCCTCCAGCAACAAGGCGCGTGTCGTACGTCTTCACATCAGAAAGGCCAGACAACCTGGAGCGCACCTCTGTGTCGTTTATGGGTGATGCGAACTCGTAGAACACATCCGGCATGAGGTTGTCCTCAAAATACTTCTCAACACTGTACTGGAACACCTCTGCCGAATAATATCCTGTAATCACAAGTGCCATGGCGGCGGATATCACAAGTGATATGGCAATAGTGCGCAGTTTCATTCCCATAAGTTTTCTGAGGACGGATCTGGTTGTGTTCTTCATGATAACCTACTCCTCACTCTCTTTCTCGTGGAGGACGCCGTGGCGCAGATAGAGCGTCTGGTCCACGAACTTCTTCAGACGCGGGTTGTGCGACACAATAATGAATGTCATCCCAAGCTCCCGCGATAGGTTCCTCATGATGCCCATAACATTTTTTTCTCGATCCTCATCCAGATTGCCGGTGGGCTCATCCGCCAGTATTATCGTGGGGTGTTTTGCAAGGGCTCGGGCTATTGCTACCCGCTGCTGTTCGCCGGCGCTCAGCTCCTGAGGGAATCCGTTGGCCTTCTCTGAGAGGCCGACGAGATCCAGAAACTCTGTAGCCCTGGAGCGTATCTCCTCTTTCGTCATCTTCAGGGCTTCCATGCACAACTCCACATTCTCAAGGGCCGTAAGAGTTGGTATAAGGTTGTAAAACTGGAATATGAATCCCACCTTTTCCCGGCGGTAAAGAGAAAGTCTCTTTGCGTCCAGTTTTTTTAGATCTGTCCCATCAACGGTGATCTTACCGCTGTAATCGGTATCTATGCCCCCTATAAGGTTAAGGAGTGTGGTCTTCCCGCTTCCGCTCGGGCCCATGACCATTATCATTCTGCCCTGCTCCACTTTGAGGTTGAGCCCCTTCAGAACATGAACTTTCTCGCTGCCGGTAATGTATGTTTTGTGAAGGTCTTCTATCTCTACAACAGCCATTGTGTCACCGGATATGGTATAACCCCCGGGAACTAATTAATATATTGCCGACCATGTCCGGTAATTATTTATTGCTGAAGCTGCTTTACCCGGATTCATGAAGCGGATAACGATTGTCATGGACCCCGGAGATTATGCCAGAAGATGGTTTGGAGACGAGAAACTCTTCGACAAAGTGGAATACATGGAGGTGACCGCCCTGGTGAGGTACGATCCTTCCGTTGGGGTTAAGGTGGTCATAGCAGAGATCGGAATGAAAGACGGATATACCCTAGACGACCTCAGATTCCCAGACCTCGTGAAGGTAGTGGACGTGCTGGGTGTGAGGGATAATACATACACATGCCTCCTTAAGGCAGTGGCAAAGAGCAGGGCGGAGAGGAGGCTTTTTGGTATGTTTGACATGGACTTTATATTCGACCCCCCAGGTTATGTGGATTCTGAGAAACTTGTATTCTCCATCATAACTCACAGCAGGAACATAGGGCGCATCATAGAGGCCCTGCGCTGTGCTGGAATGGTAGTAAAAGACATAAAAATACAGAAGGCCGACTTCTCCGGAATGACACCACTATCTTTTCTGACACCCCAGCAGAAATCGGTTCTTATTGCCGCAAAAAGATACGGATACTACGCTATACCGAGAAAGATTACAATAGAGGGCCTTGCCCGGCGGCTGGGGCTCAGCAAGTCCACCACAGCAGAGCATCTGCAGAAGGCTGAGATGAAGATTATAAACACACTTCTAGCTGGATATTGAATCTTAGCTGGTCACGTTCTGAATCTGCACTAGACCTCAATCATGTTTATGGTGGTTCTGGAGGACCTGTTTACGGCCCGGGGCAGGCCCCATTTATGCAGCAAGCGGGCCCCGTTAATGGGACGTGCATATTTGGGTCCCAGGTCACGTTTATGAAACGGGGCTGTGTGGGGGGACCCCGGGGGTGGGACCTGGGGGCTACCCTTACCCTGGGGGTGGAGGGGGGATAAACCCTTGGAAAAATTCCAGCGGAGAATATGTGATGCTAGAAGATAGGTGGTGAATGCGGAGTAGTACAGAGCCCCCACCAA
>NJDV01000041.1 GCA_002254765.1 Thermoplasmatales archaeon ex4484_36
GTAACTTCTGTAGCCCCCAAAGATTATGAACCGCTCCATGGTTTCGGAGTAACAGTAGCCGAAATAGGCCCTTCCAGAGGGAGCTGAGCCGGTTGAGTTCACCTCTGCCCACGTATGGTTGATGGTATAGTATACCACTAGGTTCTCGTTGTAACTGTAGGAGGACCTTCTGCCTCCCCAGAAGTAGACCGCAGAGAGGTCGCTGCGGTAGAAGATGGCTCCCCCCTCCTGGTAGCTTAGGAAAGAGGGCAGTGTGACGTTGTGCCATGTTGCCCCGGCTATGTCGTAGATCCAGAACTCAGAGAGTCTACCGTAGATGGAGTTCCTTCCTCCCATTACATATATTATTCCACTCCTCTGATCGATGGTCATGGAAAGGCCGTATCTCGGAAGGAAATCCCGGGGTACTGATAAGGGGATGAAAGTGAGGGAAGAGAGGTCAAGTCTGTAGAAGGAGGAGACATTCTCCCCCAGGTAATCCCTTCCTGCAAGTAGATAGAGGCAGTTCCCATCCCTGTAATAGACCATTGCGCCGTCATATCTTATATCCACCGAAGACGAAGAAGATATCAGTCTGTTCCAACTGCGGTTCTTCATATCAAAGACCCAAAGGT
The DNA here is from genome assembly GCA_002254765.1 of Thermoplasmatales archaeon ex4484_36. Lineage (GTDB taxonomy): Archaea > Thermoplasmatota > Penumbrarchaeia > Penumbrarchaeales > EX4484-36 > EX4484-36. The sequence goes on from NJDV01000041.1 coordinate 615, forward strand.
CGGAGTAGCGTGTCTGATATTCCCCCATCCCCCCGTAGACGTACATGCGCTTGTTCCAGGGGTCTAGCGCTGTATAGGGTCGGTATCTGGGCTCCGGGGCGGGGTCAAGAAGAAGAGCATCGAAATCACCCGTTGCTAGGTTCACCTCCCATGTGTCCCCGTAGAAGACACCCGAATACCTGGTTCTGTATCCTCCGCCATAGATGAAGACTTTCCCCTCCTCCTCCAGGTATCCTACAGCCGAGCTCTCCCTGGACTCGGGGTAACCGTACCTCTCCCAGTACAAAGACTCATAAGGGTCTGCACTCTCTCTTAAGGAGCTTTCTCCATCCCATCTGCTCTTACCCTCATTCAGGTAGACGTTCTCCTCCGCACGGCCGGTAGCACTTTCGGAAGAATCTTCAAAAGAGAAGAGGCCGGGCAGGGGGGGTATCAAAAAAGCAAATATCACAGGCACAATAAGCAGAGCCTTTCCCTTAAGCTTCATAACCGTACACCTCCGGGGGCAGAATGGCCAGAAGGATAAGAGGTTACGGGATATAAAAACCTTTTTCAAATGCCAGGGATGATTTAAATAGGCCGAAAGGGCAGAAAGGCCACTTTAAAAGATCACGTAGAGGAATACCGCATAGAGGGCGAGAAGCAGGACACCATGGGCCCTGCTCTGGGTCCTGAAGGAGAAGAGGAACTCAATGGCTGTGATCAGGAGAAGAAGGGGCAGTATGGTCCCTATCACATATCCCTTCACCCCCACTCCCGTCAAGCCGTAGGAGGTTCCTAGTACACCGAGGATTAGAAGGAGGTTGATGGCATTGGACCCCAGCACATTCCCTATGGCTATCCCTTCCTTCTTTTTCAGGGCGGCAGTCAGAGAGGTGGCGAACTCGGGGAAGGAGGTCCCTATCGCCACAATGGAGAGGCCGATAACCCCTGTGGAGACGCTGAAGTCCTCGGCAAGCTTAATGGAGCTCTTCACGAGGACTTCGGCACCAAATGTAAGGAGAACAAAACCCAAAAGTAGAAGGACCACCTCTTTCTTTATGGAACTCTTCGGAAGTGTGGGGCCATTATCACTGTTTTTCATTACATCTTTGCTGAGATAGCGCAGATAAATCCCATATGTGATTAGGAAGATCGCTCCCATTATTATATCAAGTGAGCGTGTGAGGTAGAGGAAAGCTGCCAGCAGAAGGGTGGAGAACAACATGAACACTGCATCCCTCCTCACCTCCCTGTTGCTTTTGATGGGAAGAAAGAGGGCTGCGAAGCCCAGGACCAGTCCGATGTTTGCCACATTGGACCCCAGGATGTTTCCCACCGCCAGATCAGCCTCCCCTGCCGCTCGGGAAACAACTGTGGTGGCAAGCTCGGGAAGCGATGTGGCGAAGGCCACTAAGGTGAACCCTATTAAATGCTGGGAGACTCCCCTCTTAAGGGCAATGGATGCAGCACCTTCCACAAACCAGTCGCTCCCCTTTATAAGAAGATAGAGGCCTAGGATGACACCGAGGCCATGCAGGAGGGGAGCGAAAGACATGTTGGGGCTAACTTATCTTGGTTATAAATATATTATCTTTTCATCCTCTCCCTCCTGTAGAGGAGGTACTCCCTGATCACCGCCAGGAGGCCTGCAGCCATTATAAGCGCCACCGGGACGTGGTACCACTTCAGGGTCACACCCTTTGGCGTGGGACCCAGTCCGCTGGGGAACTCCTCTTTGCCTGCTACTATTATCATTATGGAGTGTCTTGCAGATGCTGAGGTGACGGGGGAGAAAACGGTTATGTTGAGGTAATAGTGCCCCGGGAGTGCTGAGGAGGTGGTTATATTAAGAGCCAGCGGGACGGAGGCCCCCGAGGGAACGCTGATATCTTCCCGAGATATGTTCAGGTGAATGCCGGGGGAGAGAAGGGCGCTGCCGCTCAAAGTGATACGGTAGCTGTCCCTTCCAGTGCCGAGGTTGGTTATGTTCAGGGTGTAGAGGTCACTGTCATCTGGCATTACGGTTATCCTCTCCACCCCCTCCACACTCACCCTGAAAATACCAATGACCAACTCGTAAGTGGCGACCCTGCTGAAGCTCTTCCCGTCCGAGGCCATAAGCTGCACCCAGTATCTTCCGGGGCCGAGCCATCCAGGCAACTCAACGTAGCGCCTGGTGTGGGTTGTCTGCCACGGTATGATGTTCTCCTCCCCCGGGGAGGAGCCCGCTCTCACAAAGTAGAGCACCGGGTCGCCGTCTGGATCCCAAGAGGGGTCCCACTGGACGAATTTGTTCTCAACGGGAATGGATGAGGGATAGAGGGGTCCAGGGGGCGTTGGAGGGTGGTTCGCATCCTCCTTTACACTGATTGTGCCTCTGGCAACGGAGCTAGCCCTGCCGTCTGAGGCCATGACCTCCACGTAATAGGTACTCCCCATCTGAAGGGGCGAGCTCTCTGGGACGTCAAAGAAGTTCTCACCGCCAAGACTTGTCCAGTTCACCACATCCCCAAGAGCAGGCCCTGTGCCTATTCTTATGGAGTAGCTCACGAAATCACCATCGGGGTCCACCGCCTCGGGCCAGAAGATGTGTGGATGAGGGTCGGATACCTCCTTCGGGTAGATGGCCGCCGGAGGACTGGGCGGCCTGTTGCCTGGTACTTCAGGAGATATAACGGTCTGCACCGCAGGGAGCTGGTAAGGAACGGACTCCTTCATGTTCCCGGCCAAATCCTTAGCTCTGATCTGCAAGAAGTTGTCCCACCCCCAAGAGAGCTGAAGGGGAAGCTTGAGAAGGAGGGAGTCGTCCTCCTCCTGAAGGGTGCTGTTCTCGGCCAGGATCCAAGTGCCCAAGGACTCTACGCCTCCCGTGGTAAACCTATAAGAGACGCTCTCTTTGGCCACGCCTGTTCCACCGGGGTCACTTATGCGAATGGTCACGTTCACCTTCAGGGCGTCTACGGGGAGCCTCTCAGGGCCGACGAGTTCAAAATGCGGCCCCTCTCCGTCGTAGCGGAAATGGAGGGGAGGGGAGTAGGAGTATCCGTTTCCCACAAGGTCCATCGCTCTGAACTGAATGACATTGTCGGTGCCGTTGGCAAGTACGAAGGGGAAGGAGGCCCTAACAGTGTGATTGTCCAGAATGGTTATTTCACCGTTGCGGTGCCATATGTCCAACCCTTCCTCCCCTCTGTAGGAGTAAGAGAACTCCACAAAGCGGAGATCTACACCTGCCCCAGTGTCCCTGAAGGTGGCTGTGCAGATCACGGTCCTCTCGGGCGCCCATCCCTCAATTACGGGAGAAACCTCAATGCACTCCGGCGGGGTGGCGTCCACAACGGGACCACTTAAGAGTGTTGTGTTCACTATCCTGAAGTCCTCCTCAGCCATCACCTCAATGGAGTAGAGGTATTCCACCTCCGAATCCAGTCTGATCCCGTAGAGGTACTCCTCCCCATTGGTGTAGAGCATGTCCTGGGCCGGCACGAGCCTCCTTTTCATTGTGAAGGGAGAACCTGGGTAGTCCTTGAGAATCCCTCCCACCCTGTAATAAAGATAGAGCTTTGGGTAACCCTCGGCGGGGGGGATATTGTTCACGTGGAAGTAAGTGGCCTTGAAATAGTAGTAGCGACCCACTCCTCCCACGTCAGGGCTCACGTGGACGTTCTCCAAGGTGGGAAGGGGTGTTCCACCCTCCCCGGGGATCCACCTGGAAGCCCTGATTCTGGAGCGGCCGTCCCTTAAGTCCTCGTAGACCACATAAAGTGGGGCGTCTCCGGTCCCCGGGCAGATGGCCGAGGGGTGGTCCTGCCCCTTACCTGTTATATCATCGGGGACCCTGAAGTCGCCCCAGAAGCTCCCCCCCCAGTCAATGGTGTATGCCATGAATATGTCGAAGTCGTACCCTCCTCTACGGGAATCCGCGAAGGCCGCGTAGACGGTCCCATTGGGAGAGAGGGCAAGGGAGGGATAGTATTGCCCTGCTCCGCTCGTGTCGCTGTCAACACGAAAATTGGAGGAGAAGTCCATGGTGCCTCCTCTGGCAACTGTGCCGTAGATGTCCCAGTTCCCCTCCCTCATGTCCTGCCACACCACTAACACGTTACCTGCCTGGCTGACTAGGTCGGGGTACCACTGGGTTGCCTCAGAAGTCTCTCTGACCAGATTTATAGGGGCTGAGAAGCTCTCTCCACCGTCGAAGGAGACCGAGAGGTATATGTCCCAGTCGTCGTACGCCTCTCCGCTCCAGGTGACATATATCTCGCCCTCGTCCCCCACCCACACGTCTGGGTATTTACAGACCATTTCATTCAGGGGGGGTGAGACCGCTGTGGGTGTTGAGAACGTAAGAACCCCTCCATCAACGCTGCCCTTTGCGAAGTAGATCCTTCCCTCTACGGAGGATGGGTCTTCTCCGGTGTCCTCCCACACCACGTAGGCCGTGCCACCTCTCACAGCTACATCCGGGTCCTTCTGAACCCCTTCGGAGAAGGCCACCGGAGTGCTCTCTCCGAAGCTTCTGCCGCCATCCAGAGAGACCCCAGCGTAGATGAGGTACTTCCCTTCCCGGTTGTCCATCCACACCGCCACCACAAGGTCCCCCTCCGCGGCGAGAGCCACCTTCTTCTGGGAGCTTCCATCATCCCATACCTCCCCATTCCTTAAAGTATCATCCACTTCCACCGGGGCTTCAAAGGTTCCCCACGGCTGCGTCAGGTTTTTCCTGGACAGCAAGATATCGCTGTCGGAGGGGCCGTTGCGGGGAAGTACTGGACAGTGGCGTTGTCTCCAGGCCATACCACCTCGGAGCTCTGAAACACCACCGGTCCTAAGGGACCGCTACCTTCGTCTGGGGACTGGGCGGCCAGCGGTACCATAGATCCCAAAAGGAGAAAGGCGATAAATCCGATGAAAATCTTCGCTTCCATGTTCATTCCTCCCACTCATCTTCGATCTCTTCAAATGCCTCGGGCTCCTCTTCCTCCTCCACCTCTTCAAACTCCACCTCCTCCAGGGCGGGAAGCTCCTCCTGGGCGTAGAGGTCCTCTTCTACCTCCGTCTCTCTCCTTCTTTTCCTCCCCCTCTTCCCCTTCTTCATTATCTTCCAGTCCTCTTCGGTGAAAGCTCTCCCGCAGCTCATGCAATACTCCTCCCCCTCTCTCACTACTCCACCGCACTCCGGGCAACTGTATTTCTTGGGAGGGGGGGTTATGAGGACCTCGCCTCCCACCTCCTTTAAGGGAGCCTGCTCACCCTCAGGTGATGGGGGGTACCTGAAGAGCAGAAAACCTGCGAAGAGGCCGAAGAGGACGCCTGGAAGAAGTATCGCCAGAAGGGCTCCCGGGTTCTCAGAGAGCATTTCCCAGACGCTTTTCTCACCCCCTACCACCTCTACCACTGGGGTGGCCTCTGGGGGAAGCACCGTTATATTGATGCTCTTCTCAACGGTGAACTCTCCATCACTGGCCTTCGCTGTTATCAGGTGAACTCCACTCTCTAAGGTCTTTGACAACACCTCTCCCTCTCCCAGGTAGCCACTTCTGTTGGAATACCACTTCACAGTGACGCTGTCCCCGTCAACGTCAGAGACATTGGCCCGGAAGTCCACGACAGCCCCGGAGGGGAAGGTGGCTAGGTTTATAGGGAGGGAGATGGTGAGTGTGGGGGGATGGTTCACTGCTGGGGCGATGGCGGTGTAGCGGTAAACCGGGCTCTCCGCCAGATTCCCGGCCCTATCTGAGACACGGAACCTCAGGTAGTTGAAGTCCCCTTCTACTAGAGGGACTGTGGCTCTGGCCAAGACCCTCAGGGAGAGGGGGTCCAGAGGTTCGACGGAGTCCACAGGCATCCAGGGGCCGAAGCCGTAGATTCCCACCCCGAATTCAGTCCAGGTAGTGGGATTGGAATAGGAGAACTCCACGCTCTCCGGTAGCACCCCGGAAGGGTCATATATCTCCACCTCTACCACCACGCTCTCCCCTTCTATGACGCTTCCCGTTCTGTGAGAGATGTTTATGAAGGCGGGAGGGATCTGGTCCACAGTGAAGGGCACCGTGAGAGTGGTCAGGGTGTTCCCTGCCACGTCTGAGATCCTCCACTGATAGGCACCCAGCCCCTCGAAGGTGAGGTTCACCTGCGTCTGAAGGGTGAGCTCCTCCGCTATCCCCTCAATGTGGAGGCTCTCCCAGGGCAGACTCATTATACTTTCCGCTGGACCGACCCTGTATGCAGCGGAGGAGAGGTTCAATCTAGAGAGGGGGTCCCTGAAGGTGGCTGTGAGAAGGAGCTTCTCCCCCGAGACGTACTGGTCCATCTCCGGGGTGGAGGAGAGAAGAAGGGGGAGGGCAGTGTCCACGGAGAAGAAGAGAAGGGAGGAATAGTAAGGCCCCATACCGCTGCCGCTTGAAGCCATCCACCTGACGGCGTAGTTCTCCCCGTCGGGCAGCGGGACCTCCCTGAAGTAGACGGCTGCTGTGGAGTTCCAGAAGAGGAGCCTTCCCTCAAGCCACTCGCTCGAGAGATTCTCCTGAGGGAGTGATATCTGAAGCATCACAGAGCCCGGCAGGACCCCTGAGGGCCCGGTTGAGACCTCCACGGTGAAGTTCACAAGGCCGCTATTTACCCACCCAGGGGCGGGAGAGATGTGTTTTAAGAGGAGGGGCTTGCGGTCCACGGTGACATTCTTGAAAAGCCTCTCGGAGGGGTTTGAGAAGGCATCCACAGAGTAGAGGGAAAGGAGGAACTCACCCTCCGGCAGCTCAATCCAGCTCCCCGGGGTGACCTCTTGGGGGGACCTTATGGGAGTCCTGTTCCATCTGTAAGCTACTTCAAGGAGGGTCCTGACAGACTCCTGAAGGCCCCACTCATCCCAGCCGGGGCTGAAATCTATGTAAACCTCCCCGTCGGAGTCCGCCTCCCCCTCTTCCCCATAGGGGCCGTTCGGGTACACTCTGAAATCCCTGGGGGGGTAGGGTGGTTCAGAATCGGCCCTCAGGGTGATGTTTAAGGGTTCAGGCAGTGGTAACCTCCCTGTGGGGTCTAGGAGGTGGAGGGTGATGTTGAAATCTTCCTTCCCTAACGAATCGGAAGCGTTAAGGACTATATGTATGGCCTCCTCCGCGGCGGTTACTCTGCCATTTACCCCCGGGGGAAGTGTGAGGGTGGGGGTGTAGGTGGAGGGGTCTAGGGGCAGGCCGTATGGGTTGTAGAGGAGCTGAATACCTTCTATGGCAACTTCCCGGCCACCGGGGATCCACGGAAGCTCACCCCAAAGCTCTCCAGACGTCCAACGGGAGGGCGGTGTGAGCACGAGGGAGGTGCAACCCTCCCACCTCAGCGGCCTTGCAGAGCTGTAGATTATGCTACCTAGGCTGTCATATAGGTATACCTCGAGCCATCTTACAGGCTCCTCTGAAGAGGGCGGGAAGGTGAAATTGAGAGTGAGGCGGACGCTTGCGGGGGTCTTCAAAGCACTTGAGGTGTTAAGGAAGGTGATGACATCCCCTTGGCTCTCAAGGGAGACTCCCCCTCCGATGCTCATGTTGGCCCACGCCTCCCCGGAGGCGCTTATAGCGTGCACTGCTAGGGAGTTTACCGCCTCCGCCGCAGCAGGGGGAAGGTGGACTGTGAGCGATAATGTGTAGGGGGCCTCGGTGGAGAACATGAGGGCCCTCCCCAACCGATCAGTGGTCCAGTACCCGCCGGAGAGATTTCCCAGCAGAAGATAGCTTCTTGGAACGGTTCTGTAGGGGTTGAAGGAGAGTATGGCAGCCCCTCCGGAGCCGGCTGCCGAGCTCCCGGAAGGTGCACCGCAGATGACGTCCCCGAAGCCGTCACCGTCCAGATCCTCCGAGGCGAGGGCGGAGCCGAAGCCTCCGTAACTCTCCCCTGGACTATCGATAAAGGGAAGGAGGCTGCCGCGAGAGAGCCTCCTAGGTGCCCTCTTTTCTCTACTCCCCAGAGGACCGTGGTATACTGGTACCTGAGACGCAGGGTGGAGTTGCCCTTCCCTATGTTTGAGATGTCCACCATATAGACCGCACCCGCATCTGGGAGAAGCCTGTTCTCTCCATCTGCCCCGGGGGTACCAATGGCTAAAGCCCTCACAGGGCCGCCTGCACCTTTCAGATCCACTAGGGAGAGTGAGGTGCCGGCCATGTAGCCAGGATAGGGGCCGTACAGTTTTGCTGCCGCCTCTCTGGCAAGGTCATATCCGGAGGAGGAGAAGGAATTCCACGTGGACCTGTCCATGCCCCATATTATTGTGACCATGCCGCTCTGGGGAATGGAGGAGGGGGAGGAGAGGGGCGATCCTATGATCACCTCGCCGAAGCCGTCCCCGTCCAGGTCCTCTACAAGGATGTCCCCTGCGGCCAGTTTCTCCCTTGTGGACGATCCCCATATAGGGATACCATTCCAGCATCCCATCGTAGTCGGCCAGGAGCTCCTTCCGAAAAACACGTAGGCATCCCCCGCCCAGTCTCTGCGGTCCCCGGGGCCGTCGCCGCCCGGGGCCCCGATTACCAGGTCATCCATCCCGTCTCCATCCATGTCCCCCACACCGATGGAGCTGCCCGCTCCATCCCCCGCCCGGGTGCCGTATATCAGAACTCCTCTACCGGCGGAGGGGAGTTCTATGGTGGAGGGCAGGGAGGAGTTGCCGAATAGTATGTAGACCCTCCCGGCCTGCCATTGAAAAGCAGGCCGTTCCGCGTACCTTGCCCCGATTACCAGATCGTCCACTCCGTCCCCGTTGAGGTCCCCTACCTTAAGGGGAATGCCGAAAAGATATCCGCCGCCAGCTCCTATGGGAGTGACGGTCACATCGGCGTTATCGTAGTTCAGGTCCTTTAAAGGCTCCAGGCCGCTAGCGTTGTAGAAGATGTAAACTCCACCGAGAACATCCAAGTACGGGGCACCAACAGCCAGATCAGTTCTGCCGTCGCCGTTGAAGTCCCCAAAGGCCACACTGCTTCCGAAATGGGAACCTCTCACCCCAAGGAGTATCCTCCTCTCCCCGGGCGTGGGACGTATTACCAAGACTTCTCCATCTTTCTCGACCATGCTGTCTGTGGGCTTGCCCCCCGTCGCGGTGGCAAAGATGACACCTCCGGATGTGCTCTCATATGAGGAGAGGAACCACCCCAGTTGATAGGAGGTGCACTCGATGATGTAATCAGCGTCTTTGGAGGAGAGGTTCTTAACCGGGGGAAAGGCACCACCGAAGATATGTAGTACCCCCGAGTAGGGACGAAGGTTTCTCCCCCCTGCGGCCCCGGGGGCGGACACAATGAGCTCCTCCCTACCGTCTCCGTTCAGGTCAACGAAAGCGAGGGAGTGGCCCAGGCTATCTGAGGAGTCCGTCCCCTCTATTGAGAAATCCGTCTGGAGGGCGGTGAGGGTCTGGGCAGTAGAGGGAAAATCCCTTCCCTCGTAGACAAACACAGCGCCGGAATCATCTCCCCCGGAGTCGAACCCGGGGGCGCCTGCCAGAAGGTCGTCCTTTCCATCCCCGGTCAGGTCAGCCATAAGGAGGGCCTCTCCCAGATTGTCGCCGGCGTAGAGGCCTTCCACGGTGATATTGAAGACCCCCGAGGAGTCAACCAGACTCCTTAGGTATCC
>NJDV01000042.1 GCA_002254765.1 Thermoplasmatales archaeon ex4484_36
AAAAACTTATATGAGAAGAAGGCAACCCCCATGGTGTCAAGACTTAAGGCGTCCCGGGTCTCATTGAGAAGTATCTGGATGCCCACGGTCTCGTTGGGTACCCTTCCGTGGGCTGTATTTCCGGGGATGAACACGTAGGGCCCGGCCACAATGGGGACCCCATAGCTATTCTGAATATAATCCTGGACCGCTCCCCGGAAGGCGGCCTCATTGGTGGTGTAGTCCATTATGCAGAGGTAGTCTATCTTTCCTCTCCTTGCCCATTCCCTGCTCTCTTGAAAGAGGTAGGTGCGCCAGGAGTTGTAGTTCATCCAGACGTCAGCTCCCACCCACATGTAAGGGCGGACTTCCATGATAGCGTCATAGAGCATCTCCACGACTTCGTTGATCTCCTCTCTCCTCCATGCGCTGAAGTCTCCCCCTCCCTCCTGCTGGAACTTTGCGAGGGAGTAGTTATCAAAGGAGTAGTAGTAGGAGCCGTACCGTAAGGTGTCAAACTTTATTCCATCCAGAGGATTTGCTGTTTATGAGAGGGGTAAGGCAGTTTATATGATGGTCTCTGGCGAACTCAACCACCTTCCGGACCTCTGAGATGTTCACTATGTCATAACCGTCCATCCACATCCCACGGTACTGGAAAAGCCTGCTTGGGTCCCCACCATCCTCCGCTGGGTACGATCCACGGGTAGTGTTCGTGTCGGCCTGGGCGGGCAACAGAACGGAACCCATATGGAGAGAGGGCAGGGTGAAAAGAAGAGAGACGACGAGCATGATGAGCTTTTTATCTTTTCCTCCTCTCTTTTTGAGGCTTCTGAGAAGGAGGGAGAGGACTTCAAGAATGAAGAGGGCTATAATGAGCATAGAGAGCGCCGGCCATATCCATCCGGGGGCTGAAGGGCCCCTCTCTCCCGCAGCCGCTGAGGTGGTGTTCTGCGGTTCTGGTACAGTAAGGTTCTGGGTTGGGGCTGGTTCGGACTCATCTGGAGGGGGCGGGGGTATCTCCACTACGGTGATGTTGTAGGAGGGCAGGGCAAGGAGCGTGAACTCCCACCTCTTAGAGTTGCCCCAGAGGTCTGTTGCCAGAAGGACCACGTGGTGGTATCCCGCTGTGGTGTAATTGTGGTAGACCACCTCCCCGCCGGCCATTGTCCCATCGCCGAAGCACCATGTAACTGTGGAGATCCCGGAGTCGTCCCGAAGATTCACTGTCTCGAAACGGTAGGTCACATTAATGAGAACAGCGCCCAGAAGGTCAGGGGGAACCCCGTACATCTGGCTGAGCTTCCACTCTTCCAGATAGGTCTCTTTGAGTGGCCTGGGCCGGGGGGAGATGGTGAAAGCCCCCTCCGGCGGCTTGTCGTCGTAGACGTCAACGAAAACGGTGGTGGAGTTCCAGTTACCCTCGGCGTCGGTGATGTCTAGGGTGAAGAAGTATCTTCCCGCTTTGGAGGGTATATATGTGACTTCAGTCCTGCCGTATACGACGCCTGTACCGGCGAGGTACCAGGTATAGTTCACAATCCCCACGTTGTCGGAGGAGTCTGAGGCGTCAAGGACTATAATCTCCCCTATCCTCACCTTGCGGGGATATGTGAGATGTATCTTGGGGGGTGTTCTATCCCTCACGGTTATATTCAGCGTGCTTCTGTCCTCAAAGCCTGCCTCGTCCCTCACTGTCAAAATGGCGGTGTACCTGCCCGGTCTTTCAAAATAGTATCTGACCGTGGGACCGTAGAAGATCTTCCCGTCAATCACCCACGTGTAATTGACGATCCTGCCGTTATCAGAAGAACCCCTCCCGTCCAGTGTCGCCCAGCTCCTCTCCCATACAAACAGATCCTCCCCCGCATCTGCAACAGGTGGGGTGAGGTCAGGGATGGTGACCGTCCTGTTGCATATGTCCACGAAGCCTAGGGGGTCTATCACAACCAGGGTTACTGTATACTCGCCCGGGCGGGAGTATGAGTGCTCCACCAGGGGAGTGGAGTGGAAGAGGAAGGTCCCATCTCCGAAGTACCAGGTGTAGGAGATGATGCCGAAAGGGTCCCAGCTTGAGGTTCCGTTAAAAATGAGGATGTGTGAGTGGGCTCAAGCACCTCGCTACTCTCTCCGTCCCCGAACTCCCACCAAACGCTCCTTAAAGTACCGTCCACATCATAAGCCCTCACTGGACCCATGTTGAGAGGCACCCCCCGCATCCCCATGAGATCCTCTCCAATGTCAAGGTACGGAGGAAGGTTATCAAAGGAGTTCTCTTTGAGGAATTGAAGGTATTCGAAGGCCCGGGGGTCCTCCCCACCCAGCTTCCATATACTCAAGCCGTGGATGGAGTACTTTCTCACAAGGTCCATCTCGTGCAGGAGGCTCTCGCAGTCTGTGTAATGAAGGGCGTGCAGAATGCCACTTTTGTCCGTGTAGAGGAAATAGGGGGTTCTTGAGGCAGGGTTCCAGAGCCTCTTCAAGCCCCTCTCCTCCTTCAGGGCCATTATCTCTCCGTAGGAGCAGTTCTTCGCAATACCCCTTGTGGTGCCGTTGGGCCAGATGGGCCAGTCGTATCCGAACAGAGGAACACCGAGAATTATCTTCTCACGAGGTATAACGCTGACCGCATAGGAAAGGACCGCATCTACCCACCTGTAGGAGGTGACGGGGCCAGAAGTGTTGCATGTGGACCAGTGGAGGTTGTATGCCATAATCTTTATGTAATCAGCATGTGCCCCGAGCCCAGGGTAGTCGTAGCCGGCGGGACCGTACCAGTCATCGGCCTCCGAGGTCTTAGGGAAGACCGAGACGTACACCACCCTCCCGTACCTGTGGAAGGTCTCTGTGAGGTTCTCTATGAAATTTACGTAGAACTCCCTATCCTCTGTGTAGAGCGACTCGTAGTTTATGTCCAGTCCCTTGTATCCACCTTCAAGAGTTATGTTGAGAAGGTCCATGATGTGCTCTCGCTGGACTGTGGAGTTCCTCACGATGAGACGGAGGGTGTCGGGGTTGTGGAGGTTCGAGATCATGGGAACGACTTCTATGGAGCTTTCCCGGCAGAGGCGGATAAACCCTTCGTCCCCTGTCATGTTGGAGGTGGGAACGATTGTTGCATTGGGAAGGGTCCAATACCAGTAGGGGGAGATCTCATCAAGGATTGTCCTGTACCTAAGGAGGGACCCCATCCCCTCCTCCTCCCACGGCTGTATCCAGGCGGAGAAGACGGGGGTGGAGACGAGTTGAGTGCTGTTCTCAAAGGAGGCTGAAGAGCCTCTCATGAGATAGCTGCCGCTAAGAACAGCAGTTACCATTATCAGCACTGCAGTCAGTTGCGTCACGAACGGGGCTGGTCTACCCCCCGGGCTCATGTCTGCACCTATTTGCTATTCAAACGGTTGATATAAATATATTTTGAGACAATTCTTCTTCACCGAACATTTATCCCATCAGGTTCTCGGGGTTTAAGGGCTCAAGCTCTTCTACCACGAAGCGCCCATCCTTCCTCACAAGCTCTCCGTCAAAGTATATCTCACCTCCCCCCCACTCTCTGGTCTGTATGAGAACCAGGTCCCAGTGTACACTGCTGCGGTTCCCGTTGAAGGCCTCCTCGTAGGCGTTCCCCGGGGTTAAGTGTATGGATCCAGCGATCTTCTCGTCGAAAAGGATGTCCTTCATGGGGCGGGTGATGTAAGGGTTAAGTCCTATTGCGAACTCACCGGTATACCTGGCCCCTTCGTCAGTATCCAGTATCTTGTTCATCGCATCGGTGTTCGAAGAGGTAGCCTCAATAATCCTGCCCTCTCTGAACTTGAGCTTCACGTCGGTGAAGATCTTCCCATCGTAGACTGTAGGGGCATTGAAGGATATCACCCCCTCCAGGGAGTCCTTAACAGGGGCTGTGAAAACCTCCCCATCCGGGATGTTTAGCTTCCCGTCGCACTTCACCACAGGAATGCCCTTGATGGAGAACCTCAGGTCCGTCCCTGGCCCTTTGATGACCACCTCATCCGTCCTCTCCATGAGGCTCTTCAGGGCGTCCATGGCTTTTGACATCCTAGAGTAATCCATGGTGCATGTTGAGAAGTAGAACTCCTCAAAGGCCTCCGTGGACATCTCAGCTTGCTGTGCCATGGAGGGGGTGGGCCAGCGCAGAACCACCCAGCGGGTCTTCGGAACCCGCCATCTTATGTGGACCGGCTCCCACCAATGTTTCTTGTAAAGCGCCATCCTCTCCTCAGGTACGTCGGAGAACTCGGTGATGTTGTGGGAGCCTCTCATGCCAATATAGACGTCGGAGCGGCGCATCTTCTCCATCTCCACCTCCCCTATCGTCTTCATGGCCCTCTCCGTAGCCCCCCGATAGAGCCTCCTCAAGACCCTATTGGACTTCATGGATATCAGGGGGACCCCCCCGGCCTGGTATATCCTCTCCACAAGAACCTCCACCATCTCCGTGGGGATGTCAAAGGCCTCCACGTAGACGGTGTCCCCTTCCTTCACCTCGGTGGAGTAGCCCACAAGAACATCTGCCAGCTTCTTCATCCTTGGATCATACATAATATCACGCCCGGGGGGCAAAAGTGAAACCAGGTATAGAAATTTGGCGATGAGGGCTGAGGTGGGTTTTTAATGCCGGAAAGCTATGGAAGGCATGATGCACGTCGTAGTGGACGGCTACGTTGACGAGCCATCTTCTCTGGGTGTACCGCCCTATATATCCCCTGAGGCTAGATATCTCTATGGAGCCATCAAAGCCGCAGGCGAGGAGGCCATTTTCCTCCCCGTGGACAGGATAAGGGAAGCAGGGGGCCTTAAGGGTGCGCTCCCCTCCAGTACCTCCCCCCACCGGGGAGAGGTGCTCTTCATACTTGCTGGGGCCCTCGTCCCCGGAAGGTACTTGCTCACTCGACCTATCTCCCCCAAAGAGGTGGGCAGACTCCTTGAAGAGGGGCGCAGGTTGGGTTTCGAGACCGTCTTAGGCGGCCCCATAACCTTTGCAGGGGGACTTGAGGTGAACGACGCCCCTCAGCTTCTGAGCCACCTCCCTCAAGGGGATCTGGACCATTTTGCCTATCACTACCTGAGAAGTGGGGAGGAGAGGGAGGGTTTCCGGAACGCAAAGGAGAGGGAGCTCTTCTCCCGCCTGGGGGCGGAGGTGGTGAGGGAGAGCTGGGTACCACTTGAGGCTCTTGTGGCCGAAATCGAGACCTACCGGGGTTGCGTCAGATACCCCTCCCACTGTTCTTTTTGCATGGAGCGCCTCTACGGCCGCCCTATATTCAGAGACCCAAAAGCTGTGGCCGAGGAGGTGAGAGAGCTCCACAGGGCGGGGGTGAAGAACTTCCGTATAGGCGGGCAGTCCTGCATAATCTCCTACGGCACGTTAGAGTTGGGGGGGAGCGAAGTCCCAGCCCCGAACCCCATTGCGCTGAAAGAGCTCTTTCAGGCTGTCAGGGGGGCGGCCCCGGGAGCGGAGGTCATTCACGTTGACAACGCCAATCCAGAGGTCATCTCCCGTCATAGGGAAAAGGCGAGGGGAGCCCTGGAAGTGATAAGAGATTTCACCTCTGACGGGAACGTCCTAGCCTTCGGGCTTGAAACAGCGGACCCCAGGGTTGCCGAACTGAACAACCTGAACACAAATGCCGACTCAACACTTGAGGCCATCCGCCTTCTTAACGATGTGGGCAGGGAATGGGGGGAGAGGGGGCTTCCCAAGCTCCTGCCTGGGATAAACTTCCTCCTGGGTCTGCCGGGGGAGAGCCCAAAGAGCTATGAGAAGAATGTAGAATTTTTGAAGAGAGTGAGGCGGGAGGGCCTCTGGGTGAGGAGGATAAACGTGAGAGAAGTCCGCTACCCAAAAGCTGGTCTTCGCCTCACTTCTTACATCAGGGGATGGGTTTTAAGGCCCCCAGAGCTGAAGGGGGAGATGAGGAGAAGGGCCAGGGAATTCAGGGAGTGGGTGCGGGGCTTCCAGCTTGAGCTCCTAAAAGAGATGTTCCCCGCCGGACATATCCTCCGGAGGGCCTACGCCGAGATCCAGCTTCACGGAGGGACCTATCTGCGTCAGCCTGGATCTTATCCCCCAGTCCTCTACGTCCCCTACAGACTTCCTACCGGAAGGTTCTTTTCGTGCGCTGTTGTCGACCACTCCCCACGCTCCCTGACCGTGGTGGAATACCCCTTCCCTTTGAAAAAAGCCACAATGAAGATGCTAACCGCCATCCCCGGGGTGGGGAAGAAGAGGGCGGGGAGGATCCTAAAAGAGAGGCCCGGGGGGCTGGAAGAGCTTGAGAGGGCGGTTGAGGACCCCTCCCTCGCCGAGTTCATAGCCCGCCTCTCGGCCTTTCAGTGAAAAAGCTTTATTTCCTTTAAGCGCCTAGCTTCAGAGGATGTTTCCTACACCTCCGGTTCACCTTTTCGAGATTTATGTGGATACGTTTGTGACTGTATGCACGGGCTCCATTTGCGTTGGAGCGATAGTTATAATCCTCATCGCCTACTACCTGGGGCAGAAAAAGAAGAAAAGCGCATCCTCACGTCCCTCCAGCCTCTGGAGCACACCTACATCGGCGGAGAGAAGAAGACCTGCAAGGGCGGCTCCCAGACCTCCCCCCCGGGCACCCGAAGGGGGCGGTGAAAGCTACATCACTGTGAAGCTCCCGGAGACAATATTCAAAGAGGAGAGAGAAAAGAAAGCTGCGGCCGAGCTCTCCCCTAGCCTTAAGTACGCTGCGAATAGAGCTAGAGAATCCCTTGAAATGGAGATCACACCGGAGGAGGTGGAGTTCAAACCGGTGAAGCTCCCCCGGGGAGTTCGAAGGGGGCTCACTCCCCCCTCCATTCCCTCGCCAGCCTCTCCTCCTAAGGGCGCTCCTCCCATACCGAAGCCGGCTAGACCTGCGGAGCCCATTCCTCCGTGGGGGGGTGTTCCCCGAGCTCCTTGAGGTCCCTTAAAGCCTCCTTGAATTCCTCTGACTCTCCGGCAGCCTCTCTCTTCTCTCTAAGCTCTTTCAAAAACGAGGTGAGGAGCTCCGCCGCCTCCTTCTTGCAGGGTCCACAGAGTCTCTTTCCACCTCTGCACTCCTTCTCTATCTCTGTCAGGTGATGGTCATCCTCAATCAGGTGGAGGCGAAAGAGGTCGTAGACTGGACACCTCTCAGGCTCCCCTCCCAATTTTCTCTGCTCCTCTGCAGTGGCTCTCCCTCCCGTATAGGCTTTCATGACCTTACCTTTGGCCTCCTCCTCTCTGTCGGAGAGGAATATGGCGCTCTCAACAGTGTAGCGCCCCTCAAGGGAGTGTAAAAGCTGGTCTATGTGGTTTCCCTCCCCCTTCTGGTAGATGGCGATCCGCTCTCCTTCCTCCTGAACAGAAAAGAGTCGGAAGGCCTGGGCCAGGTCACGTGTGAACCTCATATGTGGGTCCTGGTCGAGTCCCACAGGCACCACCCCGGGGATGGGGCCATGGACGAGCTGTGGGTGGAGGATGTCTGAGGCCTGCACCAGCGGCGAGAGGACGTGGGTGAGGTTCGTTGAGCCCCCGAAGCCGTAAATGGATGTGGCGGTGGAGAGGTTCGTCCTCCTCCCCAGGACGAATGCCAGCCGCTGAACTGTTCCATGTCTGGACTGGAAATATATTCTGAACTTCTCCCAGGGTAGTCCGAGGGCTACATAGTTCAAAAGATATTCTTCAGTGGCCAGTTTAAAGGCTTCTGAGAAACTAACCCCCCTTGTGGCGTACGCCTCCACGTCAGCCACTCCGATGTGAATCATGTTCGTGAACCTTGAGTAGAACCTTATCTGGTCTATAACCAGTTTATGGCCAAAGTGCATTCTGCCGGAGGGCATAAGGCCGCTCATGACGTAGAAAGCCCTGCCGGATCGTATTCTTTTCAAAACTGTTCTGAAGCCTCTGTGGCCCGCTATCAAGCCTCTGCGGAAAAGTGCAGGGGGATCAAGCCCCTCCAGCATCTCCACTGAGTATTCCTCTATCCCGAATTCCTCCTTCAGCCTAGCCATCTCTTCCTCGGTGATTCTCTGCGACCACGGGTCCATACTTTTTCCTGCCATCATCACAACCCCGGAGGGATAAGCAGGGAAAATTGGGAGTAGTTATCTTTTTTTCGGTCAGCGAACGTTGGTCTTGGAGCTAGCTGATGTAGAAGAACTCCGCTGAAGGCAATGCACTATACCTGCTATAGCTGTATCCTCCCAAAAAAATGTAGTAGCCTTCAGGGGGGTACTTAAAAACACTCAAATCCATAACCACTGCAATTTCCCCGGTATCATTCTCTGTAGACCACACCTCCATGTAATGTCTCCTGCGCAGTAGATAGGAACGGGACATGCTGAAATCCTCAAAGATCATGTCATCCGTGAGGAACATGTTGCTCCACACGGTGAAGGATAT
>NJDV01000043.1 GCA_002254765.1 Thermoplasmatales archaeon ex4484_36
AGACCAGGCCCCATCTTTGCGAACATAATCCTGGCAGACGAGATAAACAGAGCCCCGCCCAAAACGCAGGCTGCGATGCTTGAGGCGATGCAGGAGAGACAGGTCTCCATCGAAGGTGTGACCCACAAACTGCCCAAGCCCTTCCTTGTGATGGCTACCCAGAACCCCATTGAGCAGGAAGGAACATATCCCCTCCCTGAGGCTCAGGTGGACCGTTTCATGCAGAAGATGTCCATGGGGTATCCAAGCAGGAAGGACGAGGTGGAGATCCTGCGCAGAAGAATGCTCAGGCAGAAGGACGATGTGGACGTGAACGTGATCACGGACCCGGAGAAGATCATAAGAATGCAGAAGGTGGTAGAGAAGGTGAAGGCCGATCCCAACCTGCTTACGTATATGGTTGAGATCGTCTACAGGACCAGGGAGGATCCGAGAGTGGTGGTCGGTGCCTCTCCCAGAGGTTCACTAGCGCTCTTTAAGCTCTCAAGGGCTAGAGCTGTCCTTCAGGGGAGAGATTACATAACACCCGACGACGTAAAGGCCATTGCAATGCCTGCTCTGGCGCACAGGATCATCCTCAAGCCTGAGCCCAGGATTAGAGGTGTCATGCCTCAGGACATAATAAACAAGATACTCTCCGAAGTACCTGTGCCTGCGCTGTAATCGCACAGGCCAGCTCTGGGGGCGCTTTTTTAGCCCCCTATAACAAAAGACCCGGTAAAGGAAGTGGTGTAGAATATGTGGACTAAGAAAGCGGTGCTGGTGGTGAGCCTCGCAGTACTCTCAATACTGCTGGGTTTGTCATTGAGAAATCCCCTTCTCCTAGCCCTCTCAGCAGCTCTGCTCAGCTATCTTACGATATCCGTGTTTGCCAACACCACAGCTAGACTGGCGGCTGAGAGAAAGCTCTCCCATGAGAAGATCTTTGAGGACGGCACAGCGAAGGCTGAGCTTCTCATAGTCAACAGGGGCGGTAAAACGGGTTTTCTGGAGGTTCGGGATAAGCTGCCCCGCCAGGTACAGATAACTGAGGGGACCAACTACACCTACCTGAATCTGAACCCCAAGGGTGGGGCCACCAGGCTTCGCTATACCATGAAGTTCCCCCTCAAAGGGCTCTACCAGATAGGCCCCATTACTTTGAGGACCCAGGACCCTTACAATCTCTTCTACAGAGAATCGGAGGTGCCTGAGGTCTCCGAGATAACAGTCTTCCCGCAGGTGAGGGATGTTAAGGAGCTCTATATAAAATCAAAGCAGCCCAAGATATACCCCGGGGAGATGAAGGTCAAGATGCCCGGCCCTGGTACCGATTTCTTCGCTATCAGGGACTACATGCCGGGGGATCCCTTCAGGGATATAAACTGGAAGGCCTACGCTTCAACCGGGAAACTGCTGGTCAACGAGAGGGAGCGCCTCAGCGTCTCGGATATAACCATAGTGTTTGACTCCAGGGAAGTCTCCGGGATAGGGATGGATTCTGACAATGCAAACCTCTACGGGGCTAGGGCAGCGGCAACCTTGGCCAACTTCTTCCTGAAAAGGAGGGATTCGGTACAGCTCGTGGTCTATTCTGATAAGGTAAGGACCGTGAAGAAAGGAAGTGGCCAGAAGCAACTATTTGAGATACTAACCGCCCTTGCCACCGCAGAGCCCAAAGGAGACCTTCCTTTGGGCGGCATTGCAGAGGTGGTTCTTCCTTACATGCCCAGGCATTCGCCTGTGATAATTATATCAAACCTGGAAGAGGATGACACGTTGAGCAAGGCTGTCTCCACAATGAAGGTCCTTGAGTTTGATGTGACCATAATCTCGCCCAACTCCATAGAATTTGAGATTATGGCGAAGCAGAAGAAGGGCATAAAGGTGGACCCAGTTGCTTACAGCATCCTGAGGCTGGAGAGGGACATACTGATTCAGGAGCTTATGGGATACGGCGTGAGGGTGGTTGACTGGAAGCCTGCAGTGCCGCTGACCCAGGTGCTGCTGGAGGCGAGGACCTACTGAGGGGTGAAAGAGATGGCAGAGTACGATTTCCTTGAGGAGAAGGTTCCGCTGAAGATCGGGATTCAGAACCCCGAGACTACCATGCTTAAGGTTCTGGGCCTTCTGATGGGTTTTATTGTCGTGGGCATCACGGTGGCTTTGACAGGCTTTGAGACTGTTGGCGTACTTCTGATGATTGTCGGAGTGATCGTCACTTTTGTGGGCCAGCTCACCACACCCTATGAGCTCTTCCCGAGCGAGAAGCTCCCCAAGCTCAACAACTTGCTTATGATCGTAGGGATTGGCCTCACCTTTGGAGGAATTGTTCTTCTGGGTGCCAACAATGTTGAACTCTCTGACCCCTCACAACTGAGCTTTAGGCAGTACTTCGTACTCGCAATCCTGGGCATAGTCTTTGTACTTTACATAGAGTACAACCACGCATCCATGAGATTTGACTCTGTTCTGACCAGCGCTACCAGGTACTCCAAGGAGGTCTTTGATATAAAACCCGTTCTGAACAACTACTTCAAGATGGGAACTCTTCTTCTTGTGAATATATATGCCCTGACGATACTGCTTCTTTCCCTCAACTTTATTATAAGAAAACTCGCCCTTGCGGTGAACCCTCAGTTCGGCCATAGCGTTATACTGCATTCAGTCTACGTCATGGCTATCACCCTTGCGATTGTCTTCGTTCCCATAGGGATATTCCTCCTCTACTACTTTGAGCACCAGGAGGAGAAGCTCAAGAGGGAGGAGATGGCCCAGAAGGAGAAAGAGGGTGCTGCCCTGTATACATGAAAAATAAACTTATAGTTTCAGCCATATCCTCCGATGTGGGTATGGATCTTATAGTCCTCCCTCGGGGAACAGCGCCGCTCCTTATGGAACTGACCACAATGGACTGGGGCCACAGGATGTGGGAGGAGATTATGGAGATAGAGCATGTGGAGGCGGCGGCCCCCCGATATCTGAGTTATCTCTTTGTGAGGTGCTCCGACGGCAACTTCACGGAAGTGCCGGTCTACGGTATTATGCCTGAGATGGAGATGAAATTCACACAGTTCCGTATAAAAGAGGGCTTTTATTTCACCTCGGGGAACGACTCCGGGGAGGTCAGGGAAGGAGCTCTTCTCAGCAGCGCCTTACTTAAAAAGACAGGGCTGGGTGTGGGAGATGCGGTAGTTTTTCACATCCCTACCCCCTCCATAACGGTATACAGTGAGGAGGAGATCTATGAAGAGGTACAGCGCATCGTGGACATCCTGGACAACTTCTCTCTGATAATCTACCTCCTCACCACAACGATCTCCCTCATAATATTTTCCACGATATTCATAATAAACCTTCTTGAGCGGAGGGAGGAGCTGGGTGTACTGAACATCCTGGGCATACCACGACGGGCCATAGCCTCAGGTGTGCTGGCGGAGGGAATCCTATACTCAATGGCAGGCTTTGTGCTCGCTGTTGTCCTCTCAAATGCGTTCATGCGGGGATTCTCCAGCATTGTTCAGAAGTATTACTGGAAGCTCCCTGAAGGGGCTACTCTTTTCTACTCCTCTCTACCCGCCACGTTGTATTTTTTCTTACTCTGCATTGCCATAGCGTTGGTCTCCACCCTCCCCGGGGCGCTGTATTACCTGAAGAAGACCCCAGTTGAACTTATAAGGGGGGAGAGCGTATGAGCCTCTCCTGGCTCTTTCTGAAGGGCAGAAGGGTTGTGGCCACCTCGGTGGCGGTTATGCTCTCGGCGGTTCTTGTACTCTCAATGCTCTCGGTTAGCGAGGCGCTGGAGAAGAGTGCTGAGGAGAGGGAGAGGGCCAGCAGCGAGGACATACTTCTCACCACCGCATATCTTTCAAATGGAATCCCCGGGGGACACGCCCTCTCGGAGGAGATATCCTCTGATTCCAACGTGACGGTGGCAACACCCATATCGCTAGCCATCGCAAGCGCACTGGTGGGCGGGGAGGACCTCCCACTTGTGGGAGTTGGTGTCATCCCCGGGGAGATAGAGAAGTTCATGGGTGAGGATGGTGTTCTCTTCATCTCCGGGCAGAAGATGGAGATCAGCGACTTCTTTGAGGAGAAGGGGGACCCCTATTTCGCCGGAGGATACAAGGGGAGGTGGACAGGCGAGATACTTTTGGATGAGGTGCTTAAGGGGAAGTACGGTCTTCGCAAAGGCTCCAGAATAGAGCTCTCGGGCCCCGGGGGCAGGATGAACTTCACCGTTAGTGGATTCTTCTCCACAACCCTCACCGGCGGAGGAGTTGTGAGCTACTACGTGAAAGGGGCTTTCATGGTTCATTTAAGCGAGCTTCAGGCCCTCTCAGGGCTTGCCCTCTCCCCGGACAACGGGACGGTTGTGGACCGCTGCTGGGGCATCCTCATCAAGGTATCCGAGAAGCTGAGAGAGGACAATGAGGCCTTTGAGAGCTTCGCCTCCAGCCTGAAGGCCCGCTACCCGCTGTACAAAGTCATCACACCTCAGGAGAGGTTCAAAAGACTGGACGAGCAGTACAACCTTGTGAAGGTCTTCTCCTTCTCCATATCCTTTATCTCAGCCTCCGTGGGACTGCTTTTCCTCCTGGCAATAATGTACATAAACGTTCAGCAGAAGGGACAGCTCCTTAGGGTTCTGAAGGCCATCGGAGCCTCCAACCGTGACATCTTTCTGGAGGTCTACCTATCCTCACTTCTAATACTGTTTGTCTCCTTCCTTTCCGCCATACCGGTCTCCTACTTCGTGGCCGGCTACATTAACGACTACTTTGTGTCAAGTACTGGGATAGACGTCTCCTATGCCATATTGAACACCAGTGTGGCTCTCAAGGCGTTCCTCATCTTCGCCGGCCTGGGCGCAGTGCTCAACCTCTACCCGACCTTCAAGGCTGTCAGAATAAAGCTTGAGGGGGTGAGAGCCCCCCCGGAGAGGTGGTGAATGTGAAAGTGGAGCTCAGAGAGGTCTGGAAGGAATACCGGATGGGACAGGTCACCGTAGCGGCACTTAAGGGTGTAAGCATAACCATCTCCCGGGGGGAGATGGTGGCGATAACCGGCCCCTCCGGGAGCGGAAAGACCACTCTCCTCAATATGGTGGGATGTGTGGATAAGCCCACAAGGGGGAGGGTTCTTATAGACGGGGAGGATGTGACCCCCACCCCCCTGGACAGGCTTGCACCGCTGAGGCTAAAAAAGTTTGGCTTCATATTTCAGCGCTTTTATCTGCTCCCCACCCTCAGTGCCCTCCACAACGTGATGTTCCCAATGCTGAAGGCCGGGGTGAAGCGTGCCGAGGCGCAGAAGAGGGCGCTGGAGCTCTTAGACACCGTGGGAATGCGTGAGAGGGCCACCCATCTCCCTTATCAGCTCTCGGGAGGAGAACAGCAGAGGGTGGCCATAGCCCGAGCCCTGGCCAACGATCCTGACATAATACTGGCGGATGAGCCTACAGGAGAACTGGACAGCGAGTCCGGAAGGGTGGTGGTTGAGCTACTCCACAGGTTGTGGAAGGATATGGGAAGGGGAGTTGTCGTTGTCACGCATCAGAGTGAGATAGCCTCCCGCTGCAGGAGGAAGATAGTGATGCGAGATGGAAGGATAGTTGGCGGCAGGTAGAAAGATTTAATAAACATCTGAAAATTAAGAGCTTCAGTCCGGTGATTGTATGGAGTACCAGGCCCAGGAGAACAAAGGACAGGGGAAGAGCACCCCCGGAAGGGGTGTATCCATGGGTCTTCTCGTGGTCTTCCTCATATACAGCATCTGGATTATCTTTATGAACACCTCTGAATCCCAGGTTGTTGAGAAGGCTTTGGAGGTTATGGAGTACCGATATTGGGAGTACACCGGATTTGCCCTCTTTGCACTTTTCATTCTGAGCGTTATAATGGCGAGGGTGAGGGCCCCTTCGGTATCCTCCCCCGGGGAGAGTGCAGGGGAGGGTGTGAGGATAGAGGAATACGCCCCAGCGGAGGCCGCCCCCGGCGGGATAACACCTGTAGAGAAGCTTGCAATACCTGCTAAGATGGCCGGTGCTGGGGAGGCGGAGGTGGGAGGGGTTGGGGGAGAGTCTGAAGAGGCAGTGTACGAGTATCCCCCGGAGGTGGGCCCCGGCATATACGGCGATACCTACATTCCGATATCTGAAGGGAAGATGCTAAAACTGAGAATTCAAATTGTGGAGCCGGAGTATCTGGGTGGAGGGGGGGATTAAGTTTAAGTACGAAAAGACATTAAAGCGGCACTGTTCTACAGCAGGCGAGGGAAGCTCATGGCAAGGATGCACATAAGGAGGCGAGGCAGATCCCAGTCAAAGAGGCCCCCCAGAAAGGAGAGGCCCGCGTGGGTGACCATGGACGAGAAGGAGATAGTGGAGACCATCCTTAATCTGTACAAGCAGGGTATGAGCCCGGCCAGAATAGGGCTTGTCTTGAGGGATTCCTACGGCATTCCCTCGGTGAAATACGTTCTCGGCAAGTCCATGTACACGATCCTCAAGGAGAACGGGGTTAAAATGGAGTATCCCGAGGACCTGCTGGCCCTCATGAGGAAGGCGGTCAACCTGGCGGAGCACTTAAAGGAGCACCCCAAAGACCTGCACAACCGGCGCAGGCTTCAGCTGACGGAGGCTAAGATAAGGCGCCTTGTGAGGTATTACATCCGCCGGGGTGTGCTGCCTGAGGGCTGGAAGTATACGCTTAAGGAGGCAAAACTTATAGTGGGATGAAGGGGCATCCATTTTATATTACCTTTTCCTTCATCCTTCACAGAATAAAGACCCAGTGTGAAGCATGTCAGCTGTGGAGCCGCTCTCTGAGATGAACCTCCCTGAGAAGATGATAGACGCCCTCTTCAAGGCAGCGGAGCTCATCCGCTCTTACGGGGGAACGGTGAGGTTGATAACCCATTACGATGGCGATGGGCTCTCATCCGCCGGAATCCTGGCCAAGAGCTTCATGAGGGAGGGGGTGAGCTTTCACTTCTCCGCAACGAAAAACGCCACCCCATCCATAGAGGAGTTTATGAGGGAGACCTCCTCCGAGCTCATTGTTCTTGCGGACCTGGGGACCGCCCTTGTAGAGGACCTGGAAGCACTGAGAAGGAAGAGGAAGCTCGGTGTGGTAATAGTGGACCACCACGACACCGCCGGGAGGGACTCCCCGGTGATGAAGGAGGACTTCGTTGAGATCAACCCCCGCTATTACGATTACGACGGTACCAGAGAGGCCAGCGCCTCCACCATCTCCTTTCTCCTCTCCCTTGCCCTGAGAGGGGACAATCTGGACCTTGGGGTTTACGCTCTGGCAGGGGCCGGGGCCGACAAACAGCTTCAGGAGGGTGCGAAGGGAATAAACAAGACGGTGGCTGACTACCTGGTGGGGGAGGAAATGCTCAGGAAGGAGGTGGGGGTGAGATTGCCGGGGGAGAGCCTAGAGCGTGCCCTCTACCTTGCGGTTGAGCCCTACTTCCCGGGGATGAGCGGAAGGAGCCCTGCAGTGAGAAGGTTCCTGAAGGAGCTGGGTATAAAAGGGGAGTGGTCCTTTGAGGAGCTCCCGGAGGAGAAGTGCATAAGTCTGAACTCCGCCTTATACCTCTACCTTCTGAAGAGGGGTGTAAGGCACGAAATAGCGAAGCTGATGTTCAGAGAGATATACTGGGCTAGCCTACACGGTGAGAGGGTTGACGTTGAGGATGTCGGCTACGAGATAAACGCCGCTGGAAGGGCGGGTGAGTATTCGGTTGGAGTGGGCTATGTCCTGGGGGACGAGGAGTCCCGACAGAGGGCAAGGGGGCTGAGGCAGAGGTACCGGGAGGAGATTCTCCAGAGAATGCTTCAGATTGAGGAGAAGGGGGGCAAGGTCCTGCAGAATATCCAGTACATAGAGGTGGACAGGGACGTCTATGCTGGAACCCTGGCGGGGCTCTGCATGCAGTACCTCTTTGACCCTGAGAAGCCCACAATCGCCGTTACAAGGGCGGGTGATGAGGTGAGGATCTCCGCCCGGGGGACGTGGTACCTGGTGAAGAGGGGGCTTGATTTGGCCTCCGCCTTGAGAGAGGCGGCGGAGGGATGCGGTGGGAGGGGGGGTGGACACAATATTGCCGCTGGGGCTACCATACCGGCTGAGAAGCTTCAGGAGTTCCTAAGGAGACTGGACAAGGCAGTGGGCAGTCAGATGGAGGGTTGATGAGTGCCGCCCGGAGTAGAGGAAG
>NJDV01000044.1 GCA_002254765.1 Thermoplasmatales archaeon ex4484_36
GAAGAGGCAGCCGGGCGTGAGGAGGAGCGGGGTGAGATCCCCGGGGATGAGATAAAGAGGGTTCTTGAAGACCTAGAGGCACTTACGCGAAACCTCATAGAAAAGGAGAGGGAGCTCCTGAGACTGTCTGAGGAGCACTTCGGTGATCTGAAGATGAAGTATGAGGAGGAGAAGAGGAACCTCGAGGAAGAGAGGAGGACCCTGGAGGAGGAGTGGAAGAGGCTGGAGGAGGACCGCGAAGAGCTTAAGAGGAGGGAGGAGGAGCTTGGAGGGAGGGAAAAGAGACTGGAAGTGGAGGAGATGAAGCTCAAGGAGGAGAGGGAGAAACTCCTGAAGATGAAAGAAAGTATCAAAGAGAAACTTCTTGAGATGGCCAGTTCATTTGAGAGCGAGGTTTAAAAGCCGCCTTGCCCCCATGGGGTCTTTCTCCCTCCCGGGGATTATACATCCCTTCTTTAGAGCCCATCATCTTTGAAGTTCTATCCTGCCTTAGCTGGTTTTATCTCGCCCGGGGGCGTGAGTCCGCGCTCCCTTCCATCATTATAAAAGGCAGAAGATAAGCGGGCCAGAAGGGATTCGAATAGGAAGAATTCAAGATAAGCGGGCCAGAAGGGATTCGAATAGGAAGAATTCCTTCTCAAATGGGTTTTTCGGTGAATTCTTCCAACTTGTGCGTTTCCGTCGTTGTTGGGACTTTTTAGGAAACGCCCAAGCCCTTCGGTTCGAATCCCTTCACGTTAGTATGCTTTTTGAAGGCGGGCCAGAAGGGATTCGAACCCTTGACCGACGGGTTAAGAGCCCGTCGCTCTACCTAGCTGAGCTACTGGCCCAGGAGACGAATTACCACATAAGAATAGAGTATAAAAACATTTCATTATCATCTTCTTCCCCCCGCTATCGTATATTTTCCCTTAGGGATATAACGTATATACCGGTATGTTATTTCCCTACCCTGAAAAACCAATACAGGAGGCAGAAAATGGCAGAAAAGATAACGGTGTCTCTCATAAAGGCAGATGTTGGAGGATGGCCTGGACACGCAACCGTCCACCCTGCCCTCAAAAAGAGGGCTGAGGAGGTCTTAGAGGCCGCCCGGGGTGAGGGGGTCATAATAGACTTTCATGTCACCGGGGTGGGTGACGACCTGGAGCTAATAATGACCCACAGAAAGGGTGTGGATGCCCGCGAGATACACGCCCTCGCCTGGGACGCCTTCAAGGAGGCCACCGAGGTGGCGAAGGGGCTCAAGCTCTACGGAGCTGGTCAGGACCTCCTATCCGACGCATTCTCAGGGAACGTGAGGGGGATGGGGCCCGGGGTGGCGGAGATGGAGTTCACGGAGAGGAAGGCGGAGCCCTTAATCGCCTTCATGATGGACAAGACCGAGCCCGGGGCCTTTAACCTTCCAATATTCAAGATGTTCGCTGACCCCTTCAATACGGCCGGGCTCGTCATAGATCCCAGCATGCACTCGGGATTCAGGTTTGAGATTTGGGACATAAAGGAGCACAAAAGGGTCTTTATGGGGGCCCCAGAGGAGCTCTATTCCATACTCACCCTGATAGGGGCCAAGTCCCGTTACGTCATCAAGAGGATCTACCCGAAGGAGGGGGGGAAGGTCCCCCCCGACGAGCCGGTGGCTGTGGTCTCCACCGAGAAGCTCTATCAGATTGCCGGAGAATACGTAGGTAAGGATGACCCGGCGGGACTTGTGAGGGCCCAGTCCGGCCTTCCAGCTCTGGGAGAGGTTCTTGAGGCCTTCTCCTTCCCCCATCTTGTCTCGGGCTGGATGAGAGGCTCCCACAACGGCCCCATAATGCCTGTGGGACTTAAGGATGCCAAATGTACAAGGTTCGATGGCCCCCCCAGGGTGGTGGCCCTTGGGTTCCAGATCGCAGACGGACGGCTTGTGGGCCCTGTAGACCTATTTGACGATCCCGCATTTGAGCCTGTCAGAAGGCAGGCCGCTGAGATAGCTACTTATATGAGGCGCCACGGGCCCTTTGAGCCCCACAGGCTCCCGCTGGAGGAGATGGAGTACACAACCCTTCCCAAGGTGCTGAAGAATCTGACGGGGAGATTCGAGGAGCTCTGAGGGGTGAAGATGCTTTCCCTCCCTGTGATCCTGGTGAACTTCAAAAGCTACCCTGAGGCCTCAGGGAGGAGGGCGCTTGAACTTGCAAAGGTGGCGGAGGAGGTATCTGAAGAGAACGGGGTGACCATCGCTGTGGCACCACAGATGGTGGACCTCTCTCTGGTTGCTAGAGAGGTCAAGATACCGGTTTTCTCTCAGCATATTGATACGGTGATGACAGGAAGCCTCACGGGCAGCACAACCTTAACAGCGGTCAAGGACTCCGGGGCTGTGGGCTCTCTTCTCAATCACGCTGAGAAGAGGATGATCGCCTCTCAGATAGAGGAGATAGTGGAGGAGATGAACCGCAATCAGCTCATATCTGTGGTATGCACAAACAACTTCAGGGTATCGAAGGCCTTATCCCTTATAGAGCCCACCTTCATAGCCATAGAGCCCCCCGAGCTGATAGGCGGTGACATCTCGGTGACCTCAGCAAAACCGGAGGTGATAACAAGGGTGGTGAAAGCCGTTGATAAGCTCGCCCCAGATGTGGGGATTCTTGCAGGTGCTGGTGTGAAAAACGGAAAGGATGTTAAAAGAGCGCTTGAGCTTGGATGCGACGGAGTGCTTCTCGCCTCCGGGGTGGTGAAGAGCGACGACCCCAGAAGAACTCTGGAGGATCTCGTCTCCGGGGTGATATAGAGGGTGTTGAAGTGAGCGGAGAGACTGAAGAGGCCTGCGGTATATGCGCAGCATCATGCCCGAGGGGGAATGCCCTCTTCGAAGTTTATAAGATGTCTAAGGAGCTCCAGCACCGCGGCCAGTCCGGTGCTGGATACACCTCTTTCAACCCACGCCGGAAGATGATTTTGACCACCCATAAGGGCCTGGGTCTTGTAAACGAAGTCTATCAGGTTAGCAACACGGAATCATTTGGACAGCTCATGGAGATCCATGCTGGACCCAGGGCCATAGGGCACAACCGCTACGGGACCTCGGGGGTAGTGTCCCAGCAGCACGTCCAGCCCTTTGAAAGGAGGCATGGGAAGCTCTGGAAGTGGTTCTCCTTCGGTTTCAACGGGCACATAACGAACAGAGAGGAGCTTGAGCGCTCCCTGAAGAGGGACGGCTACCACCTCATGTATGATACGGACACTGAGGTAATGATGCACTTCATCTCCAAGTACCTAGAGGAGGTGAAGGACGGGGATATGAAGGATGTCTTCAGGAATCTATCGCAGGACTTTGACGGAGCTTACAACATTGTCTATATAAATGGAGAAGGCACGACAGTTGTAGTGAGGGACCCGTATGGGTTCAAGCCATTGAGCTATACTGTGGCTGAGGGCGGGACCTACTCTGCCTCGGAGTCCAACGCCCTGAACTACTATAACATTGAGGGGATTGAGGATCTCTCCCCCGGGGAGATGGCATTCTTGGAGAATGAGGAGGTGAGAGTAGAGAGATACGCACCCCAGAGAAGGAAGAGCTTCTGCTACTTCGAGTTCCTCTACTTCGCCCACGTCTCCTCCCGCCTTGAGGGGAGGAGCGTATATCAGGTTCGGAAGCGGGTGGGTGAGGAGCTGGCGCGCATGGAGTTTTTGAACATAAACGAGAAAGAGTGGGTGATAATTCCCGTTCCTAACACGGCTAGGCCTATAGCCAACGCCTACGCCAAGGCCCTCGGGCTGCCTGAGATCTACGAGGAGGGACTGATCGAGACCACGAAGGGGAGAACGTTCATAGAGGAGAGCAGCCGCCACCTCAAGGTCATGACGAAATTCCACCCCTTAAGGTCGGTGCTGAAGGGGAAGAAAGTGGTTGTGATAGATGATTCCATAGTTAGGTCAACCACCATGAAGACCATAGTGAACTACCACCTGAAGAAGCTCGGCGGTGCTAAGGAGGTGCATGTGAGGATCGGCACACCCCCTATAATTGCGCCTTGTTACTACGGGATCGACATGAAGACCTTCTCGGAGCTGTTCGCGGCTCCTTACCAGGACAGGATTCGCGAAGGCGTGCCAGAAGAGGGTGTGGCAGAGGAGATGGCCCGTCGTCTGGGGGCTGACTCCCTCATGTATCAATCCATGGAGGGGCTTATAAGGGCCATAGGTATGCCCCGTAGCGAACTTTGCACCGCCTGCCTCACAAGGGAGTACCCCACCCCGTGGGGGAGGAGAACCGATGAGAGAGCCTATAGGGAGTACTTAACAAAATCTGCAAAAGGATAAAAATAGGAGAAGCTTTTTTTATTATCACACCTTGGTAGAAAGGAAAAGCCGACCCAAAAATAAAGATGGGGGATATTGATGGCAAAAAAGATAACAATCGTCAACCAGAAGGGAGGCGTCGGAAAAACCACCACGGCAGTAAACCTCTCCGCATCCTTAGCGGTTCTGGGAAAAAAGACACTTCTTATCGACACGGACCCTCAGGGAAACGCAACCTCAGGCCTTGGGTTTGTGAAGCACGAACTGAAGTTTACAATATACGAGGTGCTCACGGACCAGTGCGACGTTGAGGAAGCCATACTCAACACGGACATTGAGGACCTCCACCTCATAGGCGCCAATGTGAACCTCGCCGGCGCCACCGTTGAGCTGGTTGACATCCCCGACAGGGAGTATATCATGAAAAAGAAGCTGGAGAAGCTCAACGGCCGCTACGATTACATTATCCTTGATTCGCCCCCCTCCCTAGGGCTCCTCACGATCAACAACCTTGTAGCCTCCGACTCCGTGCTCATACCACTGCAGTGCGAATATTACGCTCTTGAAGGTATGAGTGAGCTTCTGGATACCATATACCTCGTCCAGAAGAACCTGAACCCGGAATTGCAGCTTGAAGGAATACTGATGACCATGTACGATTCCAGAACGAATTTATCCAAACAGGTGGTGGAGGAGGTGAGGTCCTATTTTGGGGAGAAGGTTTATAAAACCGTAATTCCCAGAAATGTTAAGCTGGGTGAGGCACCCAGCTTTGGCAAGCCCGTGGTCCTATATATGCCCTCCGCTTCTGGCGCCAGGGCGTACCTGGAGCTAGCCAAGGAAGTGATCTCCCATGAAGAAGGGTAAACTGGCCCTCGGTAGAGGACTTAAAGAGCTCCTCCCTACAGCTTTGAAGGAGGTGGGGGGAGAGGAAGCTGGGCTAGAGGAGCTTTTGGAGGAGCTTAAAAAGGTCAAAGAGAGGGTTGAGGTTCTCGGATATCCTACAGAGGGCATCGATGAGTTTTTGAAGAGAGAGAAGTTCACCAAAGAAGAGGTGAGGGATGAGCTGGAAAGATGGCGGAGCCATCTGGTTTCTCTGACCCGCCTTGAGACCGTCTTGAGGCAGATGGAGTCTCTCAAGATGACCTCTCAGGTGGTCTCTTACAGAGGCCGCGTGAGCGCCGGGGAAGAGCCGGAAGTGGTCCTTGCAAAGGCGGAGAAGGAGCTCAAGAAGGCTGTTTTGAAGAGAAGTAGAAAGAGGATTCCAGAGGACGAGATAAGCGAAGTCAGAAAGATGATTGAGGAGTCAAAGGAGAGCCTTCAGAAGGAGGGGGCCGAAGAGCACCTTGAGGAGGCCAAAGAGGAGGCTGTAAAAAAGATAGAGGAGCTTTCCCGAAGCCTTGAGGAGTTGACAAAGCTCATGGGCGTTGAGGGAGAGGAAGAGGCTTTAAAAGAGGAGGAGGGGAGGGTTGAGGAGGAGACCTGAGCGGGGTGGAGAGGGAGGCAAGCCTGATAAGGATAAAGCTGAAGTATCCCAATCTCCTAGAGGAGGTGGAGGAGGACCTAAAGAGACTGAAGGACCTTCTGAGCAAGGGGGGTGCAGTAGGAGAGGTGAAAAAGCACCGGGCGGAGGAGGAATCCGTGGATGCCTTGCTCGACAGAGCGAAGAAGCTATATATTGCTGGGGAACTTCAGCAGGCGAAGGAGCTGTTCGAAAAGGTTCTTGAGCTCGCCCCTGAAAACCCCACAGCCAAATTCATGCTGAGGAGAATAAATATGAGGCTGTAGTCACTTCAGCCTCGCCTTGCGGTACTCCTCCCTCATTCTCCTAGCCTCCCGGGTTCTCCACCAGCCGCAGCTTTTCGGCCCCTCCGGGCAGGGCCCTCTTATGCAGGCCGGGCCTGCCCCTCTGAAGAGCTCTGGGGCCACCTCTTTAACAAGCCTCAGCATCTCCCAAGCGACCTGGTTTATCTCCCATTGGGCTCTGAAGCACGTCCTCAGGGTGAAGAAGTGCCAGAGCTCCCGGGCGTTCATAGTAACAACGATGTTGGTCTCAATTCCCTGAGGGAGTATGAAGCGGGCGTCCTCCGCAGGGATTCCCTCTTTTAGAAGTTTCTGATAGGCCTCTTTGGCCTCCTCCACGATCCTGTTGAACACTTCGTGGGCCCGGGGATTGTCCTTTACCGAGGAGGGCTCCACCACAGAGGCCTCTTCCACCTTTACATATCGCTGGCTCTGCTGGGAATAGGAGGCAATGCGGTGTCTCACAAGCTGATGGGTCAAGACCCTGGATACGCCCTCTAGGGAGAAGGTGAAATTGGCATGTTCGAGAACGGAGTGGTGGCCCATGTCCCTCACATGGGAGACCACTCTGCTGGCATCTTCACGGGAGATCTCCCGATATATGTCTGAGGCCCCCCTCTCCGAATAGCAGCTCTTTGCCGCCGAGCCGCAGAGCCTCTCAGGATCTGCGGTGTAGCTGAGAAGCACAACTCGCATCTTATCACTTTCCAGCTTTTCCGGGAGCACATCCTTTAAGGCTCCCGGGGGTGTATTGTATTTGCTCAAATAGAGCCCAGAATCCTTTTGGCCATCTCCTCGTCGATCCCCTCTATCATGATGAGGTCCTCTACTGTAGCTTCCTTGAGCTCATCTATGTCTCTGTAGCCGCTCTCCTTGAGCTTCTTTATGATCTCCTCGCTCAACCCTTCTATCTCCTCCAAGGACTGGGGCTTCTTCCCCTCCCCTTCTCTCTCACCCTTCTCCTCCACCTTCTCCTTCACCTTGCTCTTGTTGGGGAATATGATTCCCTTGATCTTCCCGAGGACGCCCTTTATGTTTTGTATGATAGCGCTCACAGCCCCCGGCCCCTTCTGTTTGACCTCCTCCTCCGCTGCCTCCTCTTTTTTCTCCTCAGCCTCAGGGGTCACCTCAGGTGTCTCCTCCTTCGGGACTGTATATGCCCGGACGGCCTCCATCACCTTTGCGGCCAGGTTCTTGCCCACCCCCTCGATTTCCATAAGCTCCTTCTCCGTGACCTGAGGGCCGTCTTCTCCCCAATCCCCCTGAATCTGCTGAGGTCCTCTACCGCAGAGCCTGCAATCTTCTCAACAGTGTTGATCCCATTTTCGTAGAGGGTCTTCAGTGTCTGGCGGGTCACCCCGGGGATGTCTCTGAAGAGCTCGGAGAACTCTTCGAAGGAGAGCTCCACAGCCTCAGAGGCCGCTGCCTCCTCGGGGGCCTTTTCAGCCTCAACAGCTCCGTGGGGTACCTGTTTATGATTTCCTGAACCACATCCCTTCTCAGACGGGGTATTGTCAGCAGGATCTCCTCAAGTCTCCCACCCCCATACTCCTTAGCCCTGGCGATGACCTTCTCCGCCACCTTCTCTCCCACACCCTTGATCTTGATAAGCTCTTCAATCGTAGCGTTCTGGAGTTTCTCTACGGTGTCGTATCCGGCGCCATATATGGCCTCGAGGGCCTCCCTCCTCACCCCCCTCATCCCTGAGAAGATCACATAGAAATCGTTTAGGCTGAGCTTTTGTTCCGCAGGTCTCGCAGTTCTCCCGGCCATCTGTATCACCTTTGCTGGTTTAAAGAGAAGTGACCCTGAATAAGCCTCTTTGTATTTATAAATTAACCATCAGGCCCTATGAACCTCCTCAGGGTCCTTATGGCCCCCTCTCTCCCCCTGGGGTAGGAGGCTATCTTGAACCTGAGGACGACAGGCTCTCTTCCCCGAGCGAGAGCTATCTCCCCCCGGTAGGCTTTCATCTTATCCAGCCTTATGTGAAGCACCCCCTCATCGTCCACCCTATCCTCTATCTGTGTGAAAAGCTCCTCTCCCACCTCCTCCATCACTCTTTTCAACACGCTCCCAGCTCTGGAGGAGGACCGCAGGGTCCAGCGAAGTATCCCAATGGGGTTCTTATGGTACCCCTCCGCGTAGGTCTCCTCAAAGGAGCTTGCGGAGAAGGCATCCTCTCCAAGGATGTTCCTGACAGCTTCAACCACCTTCTCTTTCTCCTCCGTAGCGTGAACGAATACCTCTACCGTCATATAATGGAAGTATTTCATTCTCTCACCTCTAGCTTCAGGGCAGTTAAAAGCAGGACCTTTGATGAGAACTCAAGGGAGGAGATGAGATGAAGGGCCTCTGTGAGGTCCTTTCCTCCGGCGAAGACCCCATGGGCGGCTACAACTACGACCCGCCCCCCCTCAAAGGCCCTGGAGACCTCCTCAGCGGCCTCCTGAGATCCTGCAGGTTCCTTCAGGTGGAGGACCGGGACCTCACCCAGCACCTCTTTTCCCTCCACGTCAAGAGGGACTATTGACCGCAGTCCCTTCAGGCTCAGTGGGAGAGGTTTCCGCTGTGAGAGGTGTTAAGCCCCCTCCTGTCAAGCCATGACCCTATCCTGACGAACTCCTCAAAAACCTTCTTGGGGATGTTCTGCGTCATCCGGAGTGCGTATAATGGAGGGGTTATTTAAACCCCGGGGAGCTTTTCGGAACAAAGTTTAAAGAGAGGAAAATTTAGGTGGCATTATGGTATCGAAGAGGACTGCTATGAGAAGCCCCCGGGAGGAGGAGAAACCCTCACCTTTGCCTCTCATAATTATAGCAGTGCTTGTTGCGATTCTGGTGGGGGCTGGTTACTTCGTCAGCGAAAGGGCTTATTCTGACGAGGAGGGAGGATCGTCGTCAATAGATTACGTTGACGATGGGGGAGGAGATGCTGGGGGCGCCCCTGCCTTTGTTCTGGTAACAACGGAGGGCAAAAGGATAGACTCCAGAAGCCTGAAGGGGAAGGTCATTGTATTGGACCTCATGGCCACGTGGTGCGCCCCATGCTCTTATCAGGTGGATGAGCTGAAGGATGTGAGAGCGAGATACTCCACAGAGGATGTGGTTATAATCTCGGTGGACATTGACCCCAACGAGAGCGCATCTCAGCTTAAAGAATACAAGGATTCCAAGGGTGCCAACTGGGACTTCTGCATGGCTACTGAGGACTTCCGTGATAACTACCCCGCCGATGCCATCCCCACCCTTTATATACTGGACAGAGATTTTGATATATACAAGGTCTATCGGGGTGCCAAGAGCTCCGAGGAGCTCTCCTCCACCATTGATAGCATCCTGTAGGGAGGTGCCCGATCTGGTCAAGATTCCCCCCAGCCATCCTAGATACCGTTCTCTCATGGAGAGGGAGCGGCTCGTTGAGGCCTTCAGGAAGGGGCTTGTTGCACCCGAGGGCCTTCTTGCCCATGGAAGGGGAGAGGCTTTTGATTACATTCTGGGAGAACACACTATGGAGGTGGCGGAGGAGGCGAATAGAGGTCAACCTCTTCTACAGAAGCGAGGAGAGGGTGAGAAAGCTTGTAAAGAGGCTCCAGGAGGAGGGTGCCCGAGGAGTTCTCGGGGAGAGGCCAGACAGGAAGATTGAGGGGCTTGACCACCCCCGGGCACTCTGCTGCACTGAAGGTATATACACTGCTGATTGGGTTCTTCTCTCCCTTGAGGATGGAGACAGGACCGAGGCCCTGGCAAGGTGGGGGAAAAAGATTGTAGCTGTGGATCTAAATCCCCTCTCCAGGACGGCTAGGGCTGCCACCGTCACCATCGTTGACAACATCACCAGAGCCTTCCCCAACCTTGTGAAGAAGGTGGAGGGCCTCAAGGAAAAGCTGGAGAGGGGGGAGGTGACAAGGGAGGATCTCGAGGAGATGGTCAGAAGATGGGACAACAACGAGGCCCTTGCCAGGGCGGTGGAAGAGATTATAAGATACCTTGAGAGGGAGGTGGAGAGTTGGAGAGGCTTAAGGTGAGAACCGGGGAGAGAGAGGAGCTCAAGGATATAACAGGTGAAATTGAAAGAATTATAGAAAAGAAGGGCTGGAAGGACTACGAAGGGAATTCCGACGCCCACATCAAGGCGTCCCTCACTGGGAGCTCTCTCCTTCTAATGGTCGAGGGGGGCCGCCTCCGGCTGGGTAGATGGCAGAGGGTCTTCTTTGCAGAGTTCGACGGGCCCAGGCAGAGGGAGGTCTGGATCAGCTTCCTCCCATCACAACGTTGTCCGGGTTGAGGGAGAACCTCACGGCCATGTGGGAGAGGTTGTAGGAGAGGAGAGAGGCCTCAACGCCCAGCAGGAAGCCTATGAGGACTATGAGAGCCGCGGTTAGGGGGATTCCTGGATGGGTGAGGGGATAGATTGTGGAAAGGGAGAGGGCTATGACACCTGCTAGGGGGAAAACGATGAATGAGAGCA
>NJDV01000045.1 GCA_002254765.1 Thermoplasmatales archaeon ex4484_36
AGCTCCCACTCCTTTCCCTGATAGACAAGGGAGGAGAAGATATCCCGGGGTTCCACCACCGCAGGGGAGCCTCTTACAGACATGCTTGTGATCTCCTTTATAGGCCCATAGAAGACAGCATATATGTCGTAAGCGGAGAGCAGTAGAAGAACGATGAGGACGGTCCAGGTGGGGAGTATGACCGCCATGAAGCCCCCTAGTATACCGCTCAGCACCATAAGGGAGGTATTCTTTCTCCTCCTGTCGGAGTAAGGACTGAAGAGCTGAGAGGCCACTATTGCCGACACCGTCACCCCGACAGCAAAGGGAGCGTCCCAGTTGAGGGAGTATAGCACCGCTCTGTAAGAGAGAAAATAGCCAGGGAAGTAGGGTATTGTTCGGGACTGGATAAGGTAGAGGGGGATGTCCCCGATGAAGTAGAAGACCATTGAACTCAGAAGGAAAAAGAGGAACTTATAGAGTGAAAGGAGAAGGTTCAGCCTTCCTTTTCTTATTAGATAGAGGATGATGAAGCTTCCACCGGCGGCAGGAATAACAAGGATCAAAGCATTTAGGAGTCCCGCGTGAGCTTGGGCACTGACCCCTTCCCCCTCCGGGGTGAACACCTGGGCCTGGGGTAAGGTATGGGAGATGGCACCTGCGATGGATACCAGTATGGCGAAGAATATCGTTATGAAGATGGGAGCATAAGGTCTCTCTGTTAGGGCCCTGCTAAGGAGGCTCTCCATGGATGAGAGGATATGGGAACCCATAATTAATCTTCTCCTCTTCGAAAACCCCTTCAAATTTTTTATACTATGCCGTACATCCCGCAACAGATGCTACGCCTCAAACCCCTCACGGGAGGAACAACCTCTGCCGCACATCTTCTGGTGCTCACTTTGCTCTTTACAAGCCTCTTTCCCGCTGCCAGTCCCCTCTCCCCTCCGGAGGAGATCGACTACGGTCCGAGGGGGTGGGTACCGGAGGAGAATGTGACTATCTTCTCCCGAGTGACTGACCTCGGTGGGATAGCCGAGGAGGGAGAGTTCAGGCTCTTCAGAGGAGGCTCATGGAGCACCTGGATGGGGGCGAACATCAGCAGGTCTTCAGGAGCTCTCAACCTCTCTGCCGTGGTGAGTCTTGAGGAGGGGGAGGAGGTGTACTACCAGTTCAGAACGCTTTCCGGCGGCGAGGTGCTCTCCACCTTCCCCCACCATCTCACGGGAAGAGACTCCTGCCCTCCTATTGTCACTTCTGTAAACGTCCCCCCCGGCCCCTTCTTCGGGCTGCCCGAAGTCACGCTGGAAGTCACCTTTGGTCCCTCTGGTCCCTCCTGGGAGATACCGTTCAACGTAACTGGTTCGGACTGGGGTGCCGAGGGAAGAGCACACCTCTTCTCACGGGGCGATGGAAGATATGTGGTGGTGGCCCTATCCGTGAAGGAGGAGCTGGGGGTGGGTGAGGCACAAGTGAGGATGGAGGTCTCCGATGGGGCAGGAAATGTGAAAACAGTGAGGTTCACAATACGCCTTATCCGGGGTGCTGAGGTGAGGGGGATGTGGCCGATGGGGGGAGTGCTCACCGAAGCCCTTCAGCAGAGGGGTTTTGTTATTGAATCCCTGGGAGGGTTTGAGGGGGCCGAGAGGGTTTACCTCTTCAGTGGTCCCTTAAATAGGACTTACACCTCCGAGGTTGAGGGTGTGGAACATATTCCGGGGAGGGGAATTGCGCTCAAAGCCCCGGATCTTGAAAAAGTGATCAGAGCCCTTCCCCCAGGAAGCTACTTCTGGCAGGCTTTCGTAAGAATGGATGGATATGGTATTCTCACCCGAAGGGCAAATTTCACCCTTCTGGGGAGCCTTAGAGACGTATCCCTTGGACTCCCTCCGTGGGCTGCCAGCTCCGAGATGGTAGAGCTCAGCCCCCCAGATCCCCTAGGGGAGAGGATTCTAGAGGGTCTGACAGGGGTGAACGTAACTCTTCTCTCCCCTTCGGGAACTGTGGTGGAGGTGAGGTTCCTACCTCTGCTAGCTGGTGGGGTGGTAAAGCTCCCGCAGAACCCCTACCCATATCCACTCTATTTGGAATTCCCCACGGGCCCACGGGGGTGGAGGCGCCGCTTTGGGGACTGGAAATTGAAGAGGGCTCCGAGTTCGTGATCAGTTTCCAAGATGCCCTCCCCTCCTCACCGTGGCACAATATCACCTTTTCAAAGGAGGGCCTTCCCCCCCGACCCAAGGTTGTGGCGAGCTTTCTCCAAGGATCTCTCACCTTATCAGTAGTTTGCCTTGGGCAGGGCAGGATCCCCATCGAGAGCGTGGACATATTCAGGGTAGTGGAGGGAAGGGTGGTCCCACTGACCACCGCCCTTGAGGTGAATGTGACTGGGGAGGAGGTCATCGTTACACCGGAGGAGAGGGTGGAGATTCTCGTGGAGCTTGGGGCTGGTGGGGATATCTACTACTGGCGCGGAGAGATCAGCCCCATACCTTTTGCGGAACCTGAGATTCGCTGGGAGACCTCTGGAGGTGATGTACATCTCTGGATTGAGAACCTTCCCCCAAAAACAGAAAAGGTTCGCTGGAGGGTGGGGAAGGTAGTGGCGGAGGGAAGGGCTGTGACCCTCTCTCTTGAGAATGTGGGCGGAGAAGAGGTCAGGGCTACTGTTGTGACAGAGGAGGGCACTCTGAACCTGACAGCCACCAGCAGTCTCCCCAAGGGCCCCGAAAGAGGCATAGGTTCTCCTCTACTCCCCATCATTCTGGTTGTAGCTCTTGGTCTCATTCTCCTAGGCATCGTAATATATACGCGGGTGAGGCCCGCCATCCCGGTTAAGATGGAGCTTGTCCAGGAGGAGGTCATACCCGGCTCCAGCATGACCGGTCGGGCGGCTGGGGTAAAAAGGGTCTCCCTCCACGGGCCCGGGAGGGGAAGGCCACGTCTCCCCTCCGCGTCGGCGAAGTCCTTTTCTCCCACTTCAAAAGTGAAGGGGGCCGAAGACATATACAACTGTGCCATATGCTTGAAGCCTATTCTCCCCCCTCAGGAGCCGGTTAAATGCGCCTGTGGAGAGAGATTCCACCGCGGGTGTGCCCTTAGGAAAGGTATATGCCCCCGCTGCGGAAGGGATATCATGGTAGAGGAGGTGGGTGATCTGTGAGAGCCCTCCTCGCTTCCCGGGCCGGAGTGTTCTCCCTTATCTCCCTGACACCTGTATTGTTCGCAGCCATTTTGCTCCACCCTGCTGGGGCGGCCCCGGGCCCCTCGGGCGTCAGCGAGGAGGTCCCTAAAGTAGACTACCAGCTTGATTACAAGCCTGAGCTAAACATAACCGCACCCTTCACACTCAGTCTGTCTGTGTATTCAGACGATCTCAACCTCTCCCACTTTACTGTAAGGTTTTATATGAATTGCACTCTCCCGGGGATCACTGGGGGTGGAATATTTTCAACGGAGGTTATGGGAGAGGGAGGACAGGCAAAGATTATCCTGCACCGCCCTTTCCTGCCTTTCAACTTCTCCTTCTACCTAGTTGTGGTGGCAGAGGGAGTGGAGGTTAGGATTCCCTCCCTCTCGGAGCTGCCAGTCTCCTTCTCAGGGGGGGTGGTGGACAAGGACGGTGACGGTATGGACGACCGCTGGGAGGCGGTATACGGCCTTGACCCTCTTTGGGCGGGGGATTCCGAGGCCGACCCCGATGGAGACGGCCTCGGAGCCGGAGAGGAGTATCTTGCACTTACCTCCCCTACCCAGCCTGACACAGATTCCGACGGTTTAGACGATGGTTGGGAGGTGAGAGAGGGGACGTGTCCCTTCCTTGAGGATGCTGAAGCCGACTACGACGGAGATGGCGCCACAAATTATCAGGAATACATCTTCCAGACCGATCCCCGAAACGCCGAGAGTGTACCCGATCTCGCCCCTACGACCCCTTGGTATTATGTGGTAGCCATAGTGGCGGTGGTTCTCATATTGCTCATATATTTTGTAGCTCAGATGGTGGTGAACAGACGGGAGGAGGAGATCCTCACAGGCAGAGAGAGGGATAATGAAAGTGAAGATCCGGGGTGAGGGCCCGCAGTTTAGTGGCTTATCAAAAGAATTTATATGCTGATTGTTCATTATACTGCAAGAGGTTCCGAGACATGATTGACCCTGAAGAAATGAAGTTCCTGAAGATCATGGAGATAATAAAGAGGGCGCAGAACCTGATAATAAAAGTTAGAAGAGAGGGGGGTGACACAAGAAAGGCGGTGGAACTCCTCTCCGAGGCCACCTATGCCCTGAAGCTCAGGGACTACGATAGTGCCCTCGCTTACGCCAAGCAATGCACCCTTGAGATCATAAGGATAAAGAAGGAGCTGGATCTGGGACGGCCTCTCAGCGTGAAGGAGCTTGAATCACTTCCCAAGGAGGAGCTTCGAGAGCTGTGCAGGAGGTGGGGCTTGAGCCCTATTGGGCTGAAACAGGAGCTTGTGGATCGGTTAGCACCGATAGCGAGAAGATATGGGGGAAGGATACCTCCATACCCGCCGCTGGAGGAGATTGAAAAGAAGGCTGAGAAGCTGCCTGAGATGGTTGAAGAAAAGCCGGAGAAAAAAGAGGTCAGAGAAGAGGAAGAAAAGAAGCCGTCTAAAAAGAAGGAGGAAGAGGAGGGCGTGCTCACCGTAGAGGAGGCCCTGAAGCACATCTCAAAGGGGTTCTCATATCTTCTGGAGGAGAGAAGACCTGAGAAGTGTTTCATAATATTCCGTGAACTTCTGAAGGACAATCTGAGCGGCCTCATTTTCACAAGGACCAACCCCAAGGTCATCCAGAAGAGGTACGGTATTGAAGGTGACGTGAGCATATACTGGCTAACGGATCAAGAGGACGCTGGACAGCTAAGAGTTTCTCACTCCCTGGAGACCCTCATATACCACATAGAGGAGTTCGTGAACAAGCACAACGAGTGCGTTATCCTTCTGGACGGACTTGAATACCTTCTAGGCAACAATACCTTCAACGCGGTCATGAGGTTTCTCAGAAGACTGGTTGACAGGACCTCCCAGCAGGAGAACATATTTCTAGTGTCACTCTCCCCCTACACCATGGAGGAGAGGGATGTATCACTGCTGGAGAGGGAGATAATCCCCTTGAAGCTTAAATGATTACCTCTTCTTCAGCAGAAGCGCCGCACCGGTTATTAGAGCGGCCACGAATATTATGAGAAGTAGCGATATCTCTGTTCCCAGTCCCCCAGAGGCCTCCCTCTCCTTCGGAGGCGAGATCACACAAACCCATGTTGACACCACCGGAGAGCTCTGGCCTGCAGAATCAGTGGCCTTCACCTCAAGAAGGTGTCTGCCGGGGGGTAGGTTCTCTGTGGAGATTACATATCTCCAAGTTATGGTCCCTGGACCTCTCACCCCGGGGATCTCAACCCACTTCCCCCCGTCAACCCTCACAGAGACGTTCCTCACCTCTTTCAGGTCAAAGGCCTCTCCGGAGAGAACGATGTTGGAGGGCTGCTGGAAGCTCTGATTCCACTGGGGAGAGAGGATGGTGACCGTCGGGGGGGGATCCCTTATGTCTTTCAGGTTATAGTAGGCCTTCAGGAAATCATCCCAAAATTTCTCCCTGCCGAAGTCCAGCCTACTGTAGAGAGGATCATACACTGTGGCTACGGGTCCCTCTGGATTCTCCCTGTTGGGGAAATAAATGGTTAATCCGTGAGCCCCGGGGTGGTAGGGGTCTGCCTTCGCATAAATTACAGCTTCCGCCACAGCTCCCTTCACCTCGTCGATAACATCATGGATCCTGTTGTCGAAGGGGATGTACTGCTGGAGCTTGTCGCAGAAATCTACCACATCGTAGAGGGGGTAATTGGTAACGTCAAAGGGCCCGATGTTCGCAAGGTCATAACCAGTGGTCCTCGTCCTTGCAGTCCATATTTGCAGGCTCCTTAAAGTCACCTGGGTAGAGAGCTCCATGGCAAGGTGAGATATAGCCTCGGCGGCCTTGGGATAGGCCCTCATATTGAAAGCGGTCATGGTCACCGCTGGGCTGTCCTGGGGATCATCCATCCGGTCAGTGTAGGAGCGGACGTATTCATCAACCACTATCTTTGCGAGGTCCTCCCCTCCCATAGTGGGTCTCTGCACCAGCTTCTCTAGAATCTCTTTATAGGGCCAGCCGTCGTTGGGCTCAGAGTAGCCGGATGCGAGGACGATCTCGGAGAGGTCCCTCACTTGATAGAGGACGGAGGTCTCTGCCATTAGACAGGCGTCAAACCCTAGGATATCTATCCTCCTGCCTACAATCCCGTAAACCTCCTCCATGGCGCC
The DNA here is from genome assembly GCA_002254765.1 of Thermoplasmatales archaeon ex4484_36. Classification (GTDB taxonomy): domain Archaea; phylum Thermoplasmatota; class Penumbrarchaeia; order Penumbrarchaeales; family EX4484-36; genus EX4484-36. The sequence continues at coordinate 6,309 of NJDV01000045.1, forward strand.
TTTAAGCTCGCTCATGTTTATGTAATCTTTATCTCCCTCTCCGTCGTCCTCGTCGTAGCAGACGCCCCAGAAGGATCCCCCGTGGTCCCACAGGATCAGCATGTACCTCTTCGCCGGATAGTTCTCCACCCCCCAGCTCACAAAACCAACAAGGGCTTTTTGGGTACCCATGTTGGTCTCGTTTAGGTCCTCTACTTCCACGCTGGTAATAGTCTCTGTGTCGCTGTCCTGAGTTATGTAGAAGCGCTTTGTCCCCGTCCAGTCCCCATTGGAAGTATCGTACTCTTTATGCCGGTCCATTTGGACAACTATATTTACCTCCTCCGTTGAGCCCACCTGCTCCATCTCGTTGACGTCTTCAATGCCCGCAGACTCAAGGTTGTTGTCCGCCACCATATAGACTAGGATAGTCCACTCTGCCACTTGGACTGTCTCTTCCTGGGCATGGACGGTGGGGGGGATCAGAAGAAGGAGGGGTACGAGAATGAAAAGAAGCTTCCTTGACATTATCATTCACCCAAGGAATCTAACCAAAGCAGTGATAAAGAGTTTTCGTTAATAAAAATTACAAAATGGGCTCTCCCCCCTTCATCCTTCTCAATTCCGGGGAGAGTCTCAGCGGATATTTGACCTCTACTCGGACTCGCTTTCCCGAGAGCTTCTCAAGGTGTAGTGAGCCACCCACGCTCTTCAGGAGGTCCCGAGAGCTTCTCAAGGTGTAGTGAGCCACCCACGCTCTTCAGGAGGTCTCGGGAGAGGGAGAACCAAAGGCCAGTACCTCTCCTATCAAGTTCCAGGGAGTCAAAGCGCCTCAAAAATAAGGAGTAGTAGGAATCAAGGTCCCTTTCGGAGGGCCTCTTCTTCCCTTTGACCATGATGTCTCTGGCATTTAGGGGGAGGTCAGCCCTCACTTGAGAGAGTACGCTCTGAAAGGCCTGTGAAAACACCTCAGCCGCCGGAAGGGTGGCCTTCTCAATATCTAGATGGACAGCTTCCTCCGGCAGGGAAGGGTCCAAGAAAGCCTCTTCCAAAGCCGCCTGAATAACCTCAGATGCCTCTGCACTGCCGGAAGGGATGCCTATCTTCGGAATAGCCGATAGAAGCCTGATGCTGTTGAGCAGTCTTGTTATCTTCTCAATAGACATGCGCGCCTTATTCAGGCTTCTCTCCACCCTCTCTGGCAAAGTGAAATTAAGGTCTATATAGTCCATGTAGCCATATATAGGGGTCATGAAATCGGGGAATGCAGATATTTCAAGCAACAGGCGTCTCTCTTCACCACTTTTTTTATTCAGACTTACAACCTCCCCTCTCCAGAAGGCAGGCTCCTGGGGCATCTCCAGCGGCCCCTCTCCTTTAAGGCACCCCTTCAGCCTCTCATCCCCGGTAGGGGTGAAGAATACCTTTCCCCTAGGCTCTTTTATGTTGAACACCTTCGAGAAGGTCAACCCCTTCATCTCTGCGGCGCTCTCCCATCCTAGAATAGATGCAGCTCCTTCACTAGCTCTGGA
>NJDV01000046.1 GCA_002254765.1 Thermoplasmatales archaeon ex4484_36
TTGAGAAGAATGAAGACTATGGGCCTTTTTACTCCAGAGGATATCAGAGATTCCCCTTTAGACGTGTTGGCGGAGACCATACGCCCATCCGGATACTTCAATCAGAAGGCTAGAAAGCTCAAAGTGCTTTCAGAGTGGGTCATCAAGAGGTGCGGGGGGGATATCACCAGAGCAAGATCCCTTAGAATGGACACTCTTCAGAAAGAGCTGATCTCACTCTGGGGGATTGGACAGGAGACTCGAGACTCAATTATCCTCTACGCCCTCGATTTGCCAACGTTTGTAGTCGACCGCTACACTGTGAGAATATTGAGGAGGTTTGGCTTTGACCTCCCGGGGAGGTATGAGCCCTTTGCCGGAGGTGTCCCCTGAACTCAAGATGTGAGATGGCAAAGAGCGTTTTTAAGAACGAGAAGAAGTAGGGGAAGGAAAAAGCTTTATTTAGATACCGGGGTTACATCCCCAAGAAAGGTGGTAAAAATGCCAATTAAGGCTTTTAACATCAAGTCCGTGGAGGGGCGCAGGGTAGGGGACAGACCCCCCCGAAATATACAGATATCCCATGACATAAACGTCTCCTTTCCCTCCATAATAGAGGAGGGATTGAGGGCGGAGTTCAGGGTTGTTATTACATATACGGGTCTGGGCACCATAACCTTCAGCGGGGACATCATAGTAGCTGCATCAGAGGAGGAGATCAAGAAGGTATATGACGAGTGGAAGAGCTCGGGAAACCCACCCCCAGAGAAACTCACCCAGGAGATGTACAATGGGGTTCTGGGGGGCATAATACCCCACGCCTTCTATCTGGCGAAGGAGCTCAAACTTCCCCCGCCGATTCCCCTCCCCACAGTGAACATTTCGCCCAAGAAGAAAGCCAGGAAGAAAGGCGGGGAAGGTATTGAAGTGGTGTGAGGCATGGAGGCACTCATAACGGGTTTTGAACCCTTCCTATCCTTCAAAGAAAATCCCTCCCAGCTCATAGCGAAGAATCTAGACGGCCAGAACATTGACGGAGTAAGACTCACCGGTGCGGTGCTTAAGGTGTCCTATGAGGACGCTTTGGTGGCCCTGGATAAGCTCCTCAAGGAGAAGCGTTGGGACATTGTGCTCTCCCTAGGACTGAATCCCCTGATAGGATGGATTGCCGTTGAACGTTTTGCCCACAACATAAAAGAATCAGAGGAACCGGATGAGAGAGGAGTGCTGGCGGAGGGGGAGGAGATAATTCCCGGGGGGGAGACCGTCCTTAAAAGTGGCCTCCCCGTAAGGAGGATAATCCAGAGCTTAAGGGAGGAGGGAATCCCCTCTGCAGTCTCCCACAGCGCCGGGGGGTATCTCTGCAACGCCGTTTTTTATTTTGTACTTCACAGGATAGGAGAATGGAAGGGTGTGGGAGGGTTCCTCCACATACCCCTCCACACCGAATATGTAGCGCGGGAGAGAAAACACTATGGGCGGGGCCATATGCCCCTTGAACTCATTGAAAAGGGGGTGGTGAGGGCTCTCCAGATAACAATTGAAGAGGGGGTGCGGCAGGACCGGCACAGAGAGGGATGAAGGAGGCCCAAGGAGATGAGTGAAGAGGAGAGAGAAGCCAGAGAGAGGCAGGTGAAATATCTGGACGAAATCATAATATGCGATTTCTGTCAGAACCCCACCTGCCCCTGGAAAGATTACACTATCTCCAATCCTCCCAAACACTGCCCTCAGGATAGAATCTTTTACATAGCAGACCCTGAGGAGGATGTTAGAAACCCGGAAGTTAGAGCAAGGGTGGCCGAGCTAGTGGGCGTATTCAGCCCCCGGAAGAAGGCGTGGGTCTTCTACGCTCCGGTAGCCCTCTCACTACTTCCAAACGAGCTGATGGATGTTATAGAGAAGCTCAACTCCTTCTCTTCACTCAACAAGCTCGGGCTCTCTCCTGAGATCGAATATAGGGAGAGGATGGATTTCAAAACCTACTCGTGAGGACTCTTCTTAAAATTTTTCCGTAAATGCGCTCACAGGTTTAAAATGCCGCTTCTGTAGGAGTCTTCCTCAGTCCTCGAGTAACCTCTTTACCGCCTCGGAAGTGAAGGTATGCCCCTCTATTTCCTCCGGTCTCAAAATCCCCCGTTCTGTGATGTATCCCGTGATATAAGAGGAGGGAGTGAGGTCAAAAGCGGGATTTAGGATATTAACCCCCGGGAACTCCCCCGGGGGAGCTATCTCCTCCCTTGGTCTCATCTCTATCACAAGGTCCTTCTTGGAGAACCCCGGGGGAGCCATCTTAAGCAGGGAGGCTGCGCTGTAGAGAGGGACCCCCCACTCCTTCGCTACAAGGGCTAGGGTGGAGGTCCCTATCTTATTCACAAAATCACCGTCTTGAAACACAGTGTCAGCACCCACCACCACCATATTTACTTGATCCATAAAGTAATTGCAAGCGGAATCCACTATCATATAAGTCTCTATACCATAGGAGGCGAGCTGGTGGGAGGTTATTCGCCCCTGGTATCGGGGGCGCGCCTCCATTGAGAAGACCTTTTTAACCCCCCCAAGCTCCCACCCCCTGCGGATGACACCTATGGCGGTCTGGCTGTTGCAGTGTGTCATGAGAACAGCAGGACGGGTGGCGTCAAAGAGCGCCTCTCCCACCTTCTCTATTCTATTCTGGGACCTTTCAACAAATCTCTCAAGGCGCGTTAGGGCCTCTTTCAGAGCCTCAATGAGCCCGAGGCCCTCCCTCCCTGAGGAACTCTCGAGCATATACCTAAGGGCATTGGAGAGGGATATAGCTGTGGGCCTGCTGTTTAATAATATCACTGCAGCATCCTGTATGTCCTTCTCCTCCGCCTCCCTCCCCTCAAGCTCCGCCGCCCTGCAGAGGACTCGGGCGGCGTGAAGAGCCAGCCTTGTTGCGCCTCTCACTCTCATTGTCCTTATATCTTCTGCTCCTTCCCTCACCACCTGTAGGGTCCTGTTTTTCATAACATCACCCGAATATAATGTCCTCAGCCACCTTAGAGACCTTCCCTCTCAAACGCTCCTCACAGCACACCATTAAATACCAGGCTGGAGTGTAGCGGTATTGAAGAGCTCTGGCAAATGAGGATATTCTGGAGACCGGGATAGGCCTTCCATCGTCGAGCACTTTAACGTCCGCCCTTCTAAGTCTGGGTTCGGACACTGCAATCTCCCCGGTGGGCAGGTCTATCAGAACCTCACCCTCCCCACCCCCCACCTTCCGTCTGATGGCCTCTTCAAGTTCTTTGAGCTCTTCCTCATCCTTCAGCTTTCGTAGAACTTCAAAGTGTCTATCCTCCGCGCTCTCTGCTTTGAGGATGTAGGCACTCTTATAGAGCCTTCTACTCATGATCCTTCGGGCTATTTCCGCGGGATAACCACCTGCGGCTTTGAGGTGACAGAGGAGGTCGCCATCCACCATATCCCACACTTCACCCATCTTTTCCTCTCCCAGCCTGTCCACGGCCTCAACTAGCATCCTCTCCGCAATTCTAACCGTTTTGTGAAAGTAAACCGCATTGTACATAAGGTCTCTAGCCACAAGCATCCCCTCAAGGGCCGAAAGTCCCCTGCGGTGAACCATGAGTTCGTTGTGGTATAGAACCAGTGTGTTGAGGAGTCTGGGCAGATCCACCATCCCAAGGGCTACGCCGGTGTAATGAGAGTCCCTAAGAAGGTAATCCAGTTGATCAGCATCAATGGCCGAGTGGATGATCTGATTTAGGTACCCCCTTCCTCGAAAAAATATCTGCCCCTCCCCATCTACGAAGCTTTCAAGGCTTCTCTCCTCTTTCAGGGGAGTGGAGAGAATAAGTCTCTCCACCTCTTTAGGGTCTATTCCAGCTCCCTCAAGAATCACAGGGACCTCTCCACTACCTTCCCTGCCGGTTATTATATCTCCTGTGATCTGCATGTGGTCTCTTCCGATTCTCTTTCTAAGAAGGGCCTCCAGTGTGTGAGAGAAGGGGCCGTGCCCAAGATCGTGAAGAAGGCCGGCAGCCCTGACCAATTTGATCTCCTCGGGGGGAAGAGAGAGGACCTCACCCATTCTTCCAGCAAGGAAGCTCACCCCGAGTGAGTGCTCAAATCTAGTATGATTCGCTCCAGGAAAGACTAGATTGGCCAGCCCAAGCTGCCTTATGAAGGATAGCTTGTTCACCTCCGGGGTCGCAAGGAGTTCGAGAACTACTCCTTCAACCCTAATCCCTCCGTGAACCGGGTCATTGATTATCTTATACTCCCTCTGGGCACCCATGGTTCAACTTAACTTTGTTATCAATTAAAAAGGTTGCCTCGTGGGAGAGCTGCCTCGTAGTGAAGAAGAGGCGGGCATTATAGGTCGCTCTCCCGCTACAGCAGATGCGCAGGACTTAATTTGAGGGGGAGGTTTAAATACCCCCTAAAAAATTGGGCAGCGATGGAAGCTCTCGTCCTTCTATTTGCAGCCTTTGCCTTTATCTTCTTCGCCTTTTTCGCAGCAAGGGTCATCTGGAAATATTTGAAGTTTAAAGAAGATGTGAAAAACAGTGCCGAGCAGAGAGCAAAGAGGCTCCCAGCGAGAGGGGGAGAGATAGGAGAGGGGCTCAACATAGTTCACTTCGCCTCCCGCGGAACGCAGCTTCAGAACTATCGTCATCTTCTTCTTAGCGGAGGACTTTACTTCACACCCCTTCCGGAAAAGAGACTTAAAAGATATCTTCCAGGGGTGCGTGCTAGGGAGGTCCTGATAGTGAAAGACAGCCCCCGAAGATACTCTCAGAAGGCATTTAAGATCACCGACCTCTCAGGGATACTGCAGGAGATTCTAGACTGGTGGGAGGAGGGAGGGCGGGGGGCGGTGGTCATAGACTCTTTTGAGAACATAGTCCTTGAGAACGAACCTGAGAGAGTACTCAGCTTTCTTAACCACCTAAAGGAGTACACTGAAAAGGAGGAGGGTACAGTACTCGTATCCGTAAACACGGAAACGTTATCTGGAAAGAGAAAAAAGCTCTTTACAGAGAAGGCCAAGGTTACTGAGATCCTCTAACCACCACTGGAGAGGGCTTCCACAAGGTTATCTATATCTATCCGGAGGGCCGTAGCTGGATAGGTTATTTCATAGCGCTCCAGCACCTCGGGATGAAGCTCCCCAATTTCACATAGGGGTTCTCCCGCCCGCCCGAGAAGCACTGCACTTCTTCCACGAATGAAAAATGCCCTTTTGGATCTCTCCACCTTCACATTCACCCCCACACTTTTCATCAAATATTCAGCAACGCTTTTGACATCCGTGAAGCCTACCTTTCTCTCCACTGCCACTGCCCAGAGCTCAAAACGGTTCCTACCACCCCTCACCACCTCTCCGATCTCAAATACCCTCTGGGGAAATCATCAGCTCCCTCAGTTGACCCTCAAGCTCTTTGCCCGGCAGCTCCTCTCCGAAGGCCGGCGTTTTAGGCAGGTCGCCTTCAAATCTACCGTAACCATATCCGATGGCCATGTCTTCGAAAAGGTCCACGGGGTGAAGTATGTCTACCCTCATGGGGGGTACGCTCACCTCAAGCACTTCCTCTCTAAGGAACTGGACCGGAAAGCCCATTCTATTCAGAGCTTCGATCGCCTCCTCCACCTCTATCTCCACCCCCAAAAGCCTTTTCGCATCCTTCAGGGATATCTTGAGATGCGTCCATTCGAACGGAGGCGTCTCACGTATCCCAAGCTCCGCACCCCCGCTCTCCCCCCTCTCATAAGCCCCCGGGGGGTAACGTATCTCCACGCTCTCCGCCCTGCCGCCCAGATCTATTAGCTGGGCGGTTATTATGTTGAGGGACTCCTCAATCACTCTTAAAGAGGTGCATATTCCACGCCCTTATCATGGTACTTGAGGATCTCCGCTAGCGTCATTTCCCTGTCTCCCTGGAGGGGGAGGAAGCTCACCTCATCGGGGTTGGCCCCCAGGTATCTGAAAGGCGGATAAAGAGGGGAAAAATCGTGAATTCCGATAGCCATCTTCTTCCTGCCTCTTCCCAGCGTCATGTGAAGCTTTTCCTGTACGTTCATTATGGAGCGCAGGGAGTTCTCGTCAATGTTTACCCCTCTCACCATAACACAGCCTATGTAAGGCCTCACCTCTAGAACGGAACTGGCCACCTCAAGATATATCCCCGACCTGCCCTGAAGACTGTATAAATCCTGAGAGAAGGGCTGGGAGGTGACATAGCTCCTGTAGGCTCTTGCAGCACCCTCAACGGAGTAGAGGTCAGGGCGATTGGGAAAGAACTCGAAGGATATTGTCTCCTCATCCTCCCTCTCAAAGGAAGCCCCCATCATGGGAATGGTTCTTTTGACCTCGTCCCAGTGAAGTTTCTCCTCCGGCAAATCATAGAGAATTTCCCGGAAGTGCTGTCGGTTGATTTCAATGATGGGCAACTTCTGTCCCCCTTAAACATCACTCTAGGTCTCTCTTTGATTGTCAACGTCATATAAAAAACTATATTTAAGGGATGGGTTTTCCTCCTCCCTGTCTCCGGTGCGTGTCCATGGAAAAGATAGAGTCCGTGAAGAGCCTCAGCGACTGGCTCAAAAGAAAGGGTATCAAGTCCACCAAAGATGTCTCCGTTCCGGAAAAACTGATTGACCAGGTGATCGGCCAGGACGAGGCCGTGAGGATAATTAGAAAAGCGGCCCAGCAGAAGAGACACGTGCTTTTGATCGGTGACCCTGGAACAGGCAAATCGATGCTGGCCCAAGCTATGTCGGAACTCCTACCAGATGAGGAGCTGGAAGATATTTTAGTATATCCAAACCCAGATGACCCCCATCAACCCAAAATAAGGGTGGTGCCCGCAGGGAAGGGGAAAGAGATAATAAAGGCCAAAAAGGAGGAGCTAAAGGAGCTTAGAGAGAAAGAAGGAGCCTTCAGAAAGTTCATGTTGATCTTTTTGTTCGTTCTGGTATTCGGTGTGGTCCTCTACACCCAAAATTTCACATACATCTTCTGGGGAATCCTTCTAATTCTCGCAGGAGCACTGGTTTTCAGATTCATCTCCATCACAGACAAGTTTGAAAAGGAGATTCCAAAGCTTCTGGTCTCCCACACCCCCGGGGAGAAACCCCCATTTGTAGACGCCACGGGAGCCATATCAGGTGCCCTTCTGGGCGATGTGAGGCATGATCCGTATCAGTCGGGAGACATGGTGACCCCCGCCCATGAAAGGGTGGAGCCCGGGTCCATCCACAGAGCCCATAAAGGGGTACTGTTCATAGATGAGATCAACCTACTGAGACCCACCGCGATGCAGGAGAAGAAATACTCGATTACAGGTCAGAGCGAAAGAAGCGCAGGCTCCTTGGTGAAGACGGAGCCCGTGCCCTGTGATTTTGTGCTTGTTGCCGCCGGCAATCTCGACTCCGTTGAGAGAATGCACCCTGCCCTCCGCTCACGGGTTAGAGGATATGGCTATGAAGTGTATATGAACACCCTCATGGATGACACGGAAGAGAACCGCATGAAGCTGGTAAGGTTCGTCGCCCAGGAGGTTAAGAAGGATAAGAAAATCCCCCATTTCCGTTATGATGCTATAGCTGAGATTATAAGGGAGGCCCAGAGGAGGGCGGGGACCCGTGGGAAACTCTC
>NJDV01000047.1 GCA_002254765.1 Thermoplasmatales archaeon ex4484_36
GTGGGTGATGTGGAGAAGGTGCTCTCCTACACCCAACAGCTCATAATAAACCCCTACCAGGGTCAGCCGGAGAACCTGAGGAAGATACAGAACCCAGAGAACTGGGAGAGCATCAAGGAACTTGCACAGCTAGACGGGGCATTTGTCCTAGACCGCTCGGGAAGAATATACTGCGCAGGGGCCTACATCATGGTAAAGAACGGGGTGAAGGCCCACCCTGGGTTTGGAGGAAGGCACCTTGCGGCCGCCTCCATAACTCAAGAGACAGATGCGGTGGCTATTGCCCTCTCCTCCTCCGGTACGATGAGGATTTTCGAGAGGGGGCGGGTCATCTTCCATCAGGAACTTGGATAGGGGGATTGATAGAATAGAGGGAATCCTAGTCTCTCTTCTTCTCCTTCTTCTTCTCTCCCGCCTTTTGGGGATTCTTGTGGAGAGGGTAGGTGTGCACCCCATCATAGGGGAGGTGGCTGGTGGTCTTCTATTGAGCCCCCTTATATTCGGTGTGGTAAAATCATCCCTCTCTCTCAACATCTTCAGTCAGTTCTCCATCCTTATGGTGATGCTCTACTCCGGCATAACTACAGATTACGCGAGCTACACCCGCCACAGAAAGGAGGCTGTCTTTATAGCTTCCGGCGGTGTTCTGATGACGTTTATCCTGATTTACGCCGGTGCCAGATACGTCCTCGGGTTCTCTCTGGTGGCATCCCTTTTCATGGGCGCTATACTCTCCAACACAGCTATTGAAGTGAGTGCAGGGGTCTTAAGACGGAGGGAGTCTGGTAAGATAGCCTCCCTGGTGATGGGTGCGAGCTTTGCAGATGACATCCTTGCAGTTGTAGTCCTGGGTGTGGCCACCTCTCTGGCTGTTACCCCCGATGGAGGAGGCAGTTTCGAGGAGATGCAGTCCCTTGCGGTGGCCATAGCGAAGGTGCTCATCTTCCTCTTCGTCACCTTCTACATACTGACTCGGCTCCTGCCCAAATTCTTTGACCGCTTCGTGCAGAGTAAAGAGAGCCACCTTTTCACCATTGCCTTCCTCCTCATGTTCCTTCTGGCTATCGTAGCTAGATACGTGGGACTGCACGAGGTTATCGGGGCCTATCTGGCCGGCCTCATCCTGGCCAAGTGGAGAGAGGAGCCAGATCCCATGGTCCGCCGCTCCATACTCTGGTCCAGGATCGGGGGGACCATAGATTACATGATAACCTCTCTCTTCTCACCCATATTTTTCGGCTACATGGGTATCATCCTGGGAGAGGCCCTCTCAGGGACCACCCCCGGGGGGGGCTCACTCAAGGGCCTTTTAATAATCATAGTTATCCTGACAGCCCTTTCGGTGGCGGGGAAGATTATTGGGTGCGGGGGGACGACCTGGCTCATGGGGAACGGTTGGAACGAGTCCCTCCGGGTGGGGAGCGTCATGGTGGGAAGAGGGGCTCTGGAACTTGTTCTTATAAGTTACGGGCTTTTCATAGGGTACATAGATACTCTTCAATCCGCCGCCCTCATCACCGTCACCCTCCTTACGGTCTTTCTAGCACCCCTCCTCCACGGTGTCTTCAGGAAGGGGTGAAAGGTTTTTCTAAATGTTTTCTTTCACTTCAGCGAGGGAAAACGATGAGACGGGAGAGGCTCTTCACATCCCTGGTTGTCGTCTTTGCCCTTCTTGGAACGGCCCTTCTCCTCTATTTGTCAGGGAGAGCAACGGCTCCTGAGGTGGAACTGGGGGACCTTGCGTCCTTTGAGGGCGAGCAGGTGGTTGTAGAGGGAACCGTTGTGGGAACGGAGAGCGACACCCTCTACCTTTACGGCGACTCTACGGTGGCGAAGGTCTATTTGAACGATAGGGTCCCCGTCAAGGTCCTGGACAGGGTGAGGCTCAGGGCCCAGGTGATATACGCAAGTGAGATGCCTGCTCTGGAGATGATATCTTCCCAAAGCTTTGTGAAGAGGGGTGAGGATACCGCAGTGCAGCTCACCCTTCCCCTTTTGGAAGAAGAAGAGGGCCTGGTAAGTGTGGAAGGTGTGACGAGGGCTGTGGCCCGGGAGGGCATCTTCCAGAAGGGTTATATTATGCCCACAGCTGCCCTAGAGGAGGTCTTCACCGCAGGGGTCCCCTTCAGCTGGTACGGTGCCAGTGAGGAACTCAAGGAGGGCAGCATTGTCAAAGCGCTGGGGGTACTCACCCAGGGGAAACTGCACCTCTACGGAGAGGATAGCATTCAAGTGGAAGGGAGGCTTCTTGAGATGGAGCTCACCATCGGCGAGCTCATGAGAAGGGTCTCTTCTGGCGATGGCGATGTACTCTTCAGGCCCCTTAACCTGAGGGGTTACGTCCTCTACGAGCCCCGGGGGGAGAGCGTTTACCTGACAGAGAGCCTCCCGGAGGGCATTCTCTCCTTGAAGTGTCTTCTCAACAGCACCTTCCCCCTCCATAAGGGCGACTTCGTTGAGGTGAGAAACGCCACCCTTTCGCTGGACGAGGACACCTTACGCTACACCCTCCTTTCTGATGAGGTGGAGGTTCTTCTACCTCACGGACCCTGGAATGTGACTGTGGAGGGGATAGCGTCCGACCCCCTCTCCTTCCTGGGGGCTAGCGTCGTTGTAGAGGGGGTGGCCCGGGCGGAAGGGGATGGCATATTGCTAGAGGGGAGGAGCGGAGGTAGGATATGGGTGGTAGGGGTCTCTCTCAACGATGGGACCTCCTACCGTGTGGAGGGGGAGGTGGTCTACCTGAAGGAGCGCTCTGCCTACGCCATATCCCTGGAGGGCTGAAATGTTCACCTTCCTAGCACTGCTTCTGCTCTTCATTCTGCTGGGGGTGAGCCTGGGGATACTAACAGGCCTTATTCCAGGACTTCACGTGAACACCGTTGCCATCCTTCTCCTCACTGCCACACCGGCCCTCCTTGCTCTCCTCACACCCCTCTCTTCCCTTGGAGTGGACCCTCTTCTCATACCGGTGCTTGTGGCGGCAACTGTCGTTGCGGTCTCCATAACCCACACCTTCCTTGACTTCATCCCCTCCACCTACCTGGGTGCCCCGGAGGAGGAGACCGCCCTCTCGGTCCTCCCAGCCCACTCGCTCCTGCTCGAGGGGAAAGGGTACAGGGCCGTCTACCTTTCGGCCCTGGGTTCTATGGGGGCCATTTTCTTCTCCGTAGCCCTTCTTCTCCCCTACCGCTTCCTCTTCGGCTCTCCTGGAAATCTCTACTACGTCCTGAAGGAAAATCTAGGCATGGTAGTCCTTTCCGTGGCCATTCTCCTCATAATAACCGAGAGAAGCAGGGTCCCCTATCCACTTCCCTGGGACAGGGAGGTGAAGGAGAGGACATTCTCAAGGACCCTGGGGGTCTTAACTGCCCTCTCCCTCTTTCTGCTCTCGGGGGCCTTCGGCTACGCCATATTCCGTCTCCCCTCCTCTTCCCCTCTCTCCCTGCCCTCCTCAGTGCTCTTCCCTGCCCTATCCGGCCTCTTCGGCGTCTCCACCCTTCTGGAGTCCATTCGCTCAAACCCTACCATACCCCCTCAGAGTGAAAACCCCGGGGAGGTTCAGTGGGGGAGAACCGCTGTATCCCAGTTCTCAGGAGGCCTTGCAGGCTCTATCGTGGGATTTCTCCCGGGTATGTCCTCCGGGGTAGCCACGGTGCTGGCAATGCTGTTCAGGAAGGATTCCGACAGAGAACAGACCATAGTGACCCTCTCGGCCATAAACACGGCCAACTCCATGTTCGTTCTTGCCGCACTCTTTCTGATCTTGAGGCCACGCTCTGGTGCTGCCATTGTGGTGAACAACCTTGTGACTGTGGAGCATTGGGATGGTGTACTCCCCCCGGGGACCATGAGCTACCTTATGATATCCGCCGTAATCTCCTCCTCACTAGCCTACTTCCTAACACTCTTTATAGGCAAGAGGGCGGCGAGATACGTCTCCCGGGTAGACTACGGAAAGTTGGTGCTCTCTATAATTGTCTTCATAGTGATCATGGTGATTCTCTTCAACGGTGCTACTGGCCTCCTCATACTCGCTGTTGGCACGGCCATTGGACTTCTCCCCATACGCCTGGGCGTGAGGAGAAGCCATCTCATGGGTGTCATAATGTTGCCAGTTCTCCTCTATATCTGGTAGCAAAACTATTTTATGAGGTCCTCTCCTTTTCTGCTTCAATGAAAAAGGCAAGGGCGCTTTGGGAGCTTATGCGCCTTGAGCACGGTCTCATGCTCATGGTGGCCATATTCATAGGGGCACTCATTGCCGGAAGGGGGCTCCCGCCAGCGGACAAAACACTCTTCGCCTTCCTAACGGCACTCTTCCTTCAGGCGGCCACCTTCGCTCTGAATGACTATTACGACCTTGAGGTGGACAGGCTCAACAGGCGCATGGACAGACCACTTGTCCGGGGCGACCTCTCCCCAAAAGCCGCTCTGGGAGTGTACTTTCTGCTTCTCCCCGCCGGGATCATAACAGGCGCTCTGGTAAACACCACCTGCCTCATCATAGCCCTCCTCAATGCGCTTCTGGCAACCCTCTACGACGTGAAGCTTAAAGAGTTCAAGATTGTGGGCAACTTCTACATCGCCTTTGCTATGGCTATACCGTTCCTCTTCGGCGCCACGGCGGTCTCGAGGGAGATTCCCCCAGTGATATACCTCCTCGCCGCGGTAGCCTTTCTTGCTGGGGCCGGCAGGGAGATAATGAAGGATGTGCAAGATGTGGAGGGGGATAAGGCCCGGGGAACGAGGTCCTTCCCCACATACCTGGGGAGCAGGGGTGCCTGTGCACTCGCCGCCCTTTTCTATCTTATAGCAGTTTTCTTAAGCATAATTCCCTTCATACATCAAGTGGATGAGGATTACTACCGTGACCCCTTCTACTTGGTAGCCGTACTTGTCACGGACGCCGTTCTCATTTACGTGGCAGGAAAACTTCTCCAAAAGCCTCTTTCCGTTGGCCTTGAAAGATACAGAAAAGTGACACTGGCCGCCCTTGGGATGGGGCTCCTCGCCTTCCTGATAGGGGCATTCTTCTGATAGCCCGCAGGGTCGACGAGGGCAAAGATAACATGGTATTTTCAGTGTGAGGAGACCCCATCGCTGTCGGTGTCCG
>NJDV01000002.1 GCA_002254765.1 Thermoplasmatales archaeon ex4484_36
GAGGTTCTTCACTTTCCCGTCCCAATAGTTGGGCAGATAGTGGGCCTAAACAGGCTCATCCGTCTCTCGGCTCTGTGCTCGGAGCCACCTGTGGAGAGGACGGATGAGTTCTTCAAGTGCCCCATCTGCGGTGAGCCATCCTTCTATGCCGGGGTCTGCGGACCTTGTGAGTGGCAATTAGAGGAGGGCGAGGAAGTAGACCCGGAGCGTCAACAGATGTATGAGGACTGGCTAAAGAATCAGTCCCGGAGGCAGCGTAGGAAGGCCAGGATAGAGAAAATCCTGGCCCGGACCGGCCTCTGGCCCACCACGGTTAGAAAAGTTCGCTACATCTATAATAGGGGGCGGTAAGAATGGAAACACACGAGATAAGGAGGATAATTGGGGTGTGGACAGCATCGCACCCTGACGTGCCTATGGAGGCCATCCATGACTTGAGGTTGGCCTTTGGCCTTGAGACGGTCCCAGAGGACGACGGAAACAATGTCGTCCTGAGAAAAGAGTTGGGAGCCTTGGTGGAGGTCCCCGTTTACTGTGGACATCCGCGGGGGAAGAACTGGATGGCGAAGATCACTCCCGACCCTGCGTCCCCGGGTGGACTACACAGGGACTTTTTCAAGAGGGCCAAGGGGAAGTACTACTACATGGTTCCCTCTGGTTCGCTCAGTCCCGGGGACAGGGTGGAGTTCGGTGCCGACTACTACACAGGCAGTGGCAGGCGTGAGAAGAAGCGTTGGTATGGTGTGGTGGTGGAGGACCGGGAGAGCGTGTTGATATTGAGGGAGGAGTCTAAATGAAATGCGTTGTCTGCGGGAGTGAAGGAGCGGTTCGCGTCGAGAGTAAGATGACGGGGACCGTTCTGGTTCTCTGTGGGAAGTGTATAGAGGCCCTGAATGGCTCTTTCCGGTTCGTGGAGGTGAGGGTTCCACGGGGGATAGTTTGTCCCCTGTGTGGGTCGCAGATGAAGGCAGTGAGGCACCGCGTCCTTCAGCGGGGACCAGTTGGCTACTTTGTGTGCGACGAGTGCGACTCGGAGGTCCGGGTTAGCATAGGAGGCAATGTTTAAATGCTCATAAAGTAGTGTCAAAATAGGTGAGCCTATGATAAGCGCGAGAGATGCTGATTTCGTTGAGGGTCCTGTCCCCTGGGAGGGGGATATGGAGTTTGGACAGACAGTGGACTTTTGGGCCTATGTTGAGGGCATAACCGCCCTCCCGGAGAGTTCCGCCGTCCCATTCATCATCCACACCCGCCTCATGAACGGGGACGAGAGGGATGTAGAGTGCTTTTTGAAGCATCCCATAAAGCAAATCTTTGAGAGGGCGCATCTGTCCATCGAGAAGTACAACAGGAAGGCTCTCGGATGGATAGATGCAAGTATTCTCTATGGTTTGGACGTGGACGAAAGGCAGTATCTCCTTGACTTGGCGGTGGAGCGCCTCATGGACTTGGGGCGTGATCTGTTCCGTTTCCGCTGCAACATGGAGGGTTATCCCTTCGCAGCCGTCACGGAGGATTTCGTCCCTGTGCTGGCCGAGAGGCTGGATACAAACGTCTTCGGCCTCCCGGTCGTGGAGAGCCTCCGGCCTTCCGATGGATTTCACGGGGGCATAAAACGCGTCCGTGTGGAGGAGGACATGATACAGGGGGTGGTTTCAGCATCCATGACAATAAATTGCGGAATGCTGGATGGAGCGCAGTCACTCAGTGCCTATGTTCTCATGTCGCTTCCCGGGGACGAAACTATCTACTCTACATCCCACAATCTCCTTGACCGTGTGGTTGCGCGAAGAGAGAAGCGCATCCACAAGGGAACACCGGAGGAGATAGTGGAGGAGGCCATAGAGCACGCAAACGTCATCATGACCCGGTTGGAGTACGCCGACAAGAAGATAGTGCATCCCGGGGACGTGGTGGCAATGCTCTATGACCTGATAAGGCGGAGGGTCATATCCGAGAGGACGGCGCTCCTAGTGGTCTCTGTACTGAATGGAAGACCTATGAAGAGGCTCACCATAGACAAGCGTCTTAGCCTCTTCAGGTTGTCGGGGGCTTTTGCCTTCGTCGCTAGGAACTACGGTCTGAAAACGGGGCCGACGGAAGCGCTTGTAAACCTTTCGTCATCCGTCTTGGATATCGTGTACGACTGGGACAGGTTGGCGAAGGAGTGGATAAAGAAGGCTAAACCAGAACTGATGAACTAAAGGAGGTAGGAGAATGGGAAAGAACATAATAGAACAAATACGCGATAAGGAGGTCCGGGTGATATGGGTACTTCACAAGTACAAGCCCGGGACTTTCGAGAAGGAGGTTGAGCTTGTATGCGACGATTGCATCAGGCCGGAGGATAACAAGTACAAGTTTTCCTTTGGCTTCGAGGGCAAGTGTATGCGTTGCGGCAAGGAGGGTGGAAAGGTCTACTGATCCTTTTCCTCCTCCTCTGCCTCCTTTATGAGACGCCGGGCAAGGTTGTAGTCGCTAACTGCCTGATAAATGGCTTCCCGAAGGTCCGGGAGCCATTCCTTCAGGATACTTGCTGCTTCCTGTTTGTCGTGCTCGAAGCGTGAGCACTTCTTTGCTAGCTTGGGGATTTTCTTCCTCTTACATCCGTCCCTGTGCTTGCAGACATCGCACTTGCGGATGTTTATGTTGTAGAAGGCCGTCTCCGTGTTCTCAAGGACTGCCTCCTCCCCTATTTTCTCGAAAGTCACCTGTGGACCTTCCTTGTCGTAGGATGGACATTCGTCCTTGTGTGGGCATTCGTGGTTGTAGCATAGAAGGACGCGCTCTCCGCAGGGACGCATCCAACCTACGCCCGTTGAGAAGAGCGTGCCGTCCGGCCTAAAGGCCACTACTTTACCTTCCTTGTCCAAGTCATCTCCCCCTTCGTACAACTTCGCGTAGAATCTTCTCAAAAAGGTCGTTCTCGTCCGTCCCCTCAGCATATATGACTTCGGGGTAATCCCTGACTATGCTCATGAAGCTTCCATTTCCCTCATTCATTATTCGGATAACGTAGAGTTCTGTCCCGTCCTTACTTTGATGATGAGTTTCTAGGAGGGCCTTGAAAATGCTAGAGTTCCCGAAATCCCCTACGATGACAACCTGGGGCGTCTTCGTTCCCTCCGTTTCCCTGGATATTCTTGAGCCCACAACGTATGCGCCTGGAAGGTCCTCGATACCACCCGGAGGCCATGCTTGCTCGATGAAGCGTAGTATCTCATTGTGCCTCCATGATCGCTTGAACCTAACTTTCGTGGGAGGAGTCAGTATCAGGGTGACGTAGTCCCCTCTGTTACGTGCCTCCATCACTAGAGCGTAAGCGAACTTGAACGTTGATATGATCCTCCCGCCTATGAAACGGAACTCCTTGGATGGGGCCTTGTTGGAACCGGACACGTCTAGGATGAGTACTAGATGACCTATCTCCGCCTTCCCCGATATCTCTGGCCTCTGTTCTACTATCGTCCTGGTGCCGTAGGGTGTCTCGGGGAAAAGCCTCCCGAATGACGATATGCTCTCCTGTATGGCCCATCTGGATGCCTCTCCGTACAGACCTGCCTCGTACTCCTTTGAGACCCGGGACCTTCCCTCCTCCTCTATTTCCTTTAGTATCTTGGAGAGTAATCTGCTTGCTGATCCCGGGATGAAGGTTTTACCGAGAATGGCTAGCTTTCCGAACTTGTGGCCTCCGCTCTCAATGACATCGTCCATCCTGCTTATTACCTCTGATACGTCTTTGCCCTCTTCCTCTAGGGCCTTCTTGACAGCATCCATGACCTCGCTATCAATGGGTTCGGGAGCGTCCTTGCTGTCAAGTCTCTCGTTCATGGGAGTTGGCTTCCCGTAGTCCTCCTCTGCATTACTTTTGTCTCCTTCGCCCCTGGCGTTTGGGGAGACATCGTCCATTTCCTTCCCCTTATCCTTCTCCTCCTCTTCTTTGCCTCCCTTACCGCCTTTACCCTTCTCTTTCTCTTTCTCCTTCTTCTTGCCTTTGCCCTTTCCTTTCCCTTTGCCTTCTTCCTCTTCCTCTTCCTCCTCATCGCCCTTTTCTTTGCTCTCCATGTCCCTGTTCATCTTCCTTAGTTTCCTGAGTTCCTCTAGGGCCTTGGAGTATGCTTCTGCGAACTCGGAGGATTCGGTTTCGCCCAGTCCATGTTCTCTGGCAAAGGTCTTTACGTCCACCACCTTAACCCTCTCCTTTGTAGTACTTCTTCGCTATTTCCCCGCCCTTCTCGGTCATGGTGTCGTTCCAGTGATAGTCGGATCGTAGGATTTCCTTCAGTATCTCCGAGAGTACTTCACCCATGATTTCGTCATTTGCTCCACCACCCCCGGCCTGCTCTCCACCCCCTCCTTTGGGCGGTTTTCCACCTTTGCCACCACCTCCTCCTCCACCTCCATCTTTCGCTTTGGGGGCCTTTATGCGTCTATCGAAGAGTAAGTAATTCTTGTACATCCTTCGTAGCGTCTTTATTCCGTCCCGGACGTTTTGACGGATTATCGTGGACGAATCGTGAAGTATCCTTGTGACGTATGGATTTGGTAGATGTGCATCGAGAGCCTTGCAGTAGATAGGCTCCTTCTTCATGTATATTCGCGCGTTATCCAACATGACGCGGTATAGTAGGTTGAAAGCGTTTATGTCGTCGTCGTGGAAGTTCTCCTTCTTTCCGCCCTCTATATCGTATATCCTGAGCATCTCCGAGAGGAAGTATTCGGGGAAGAAGTTGTTTATCCTCTGGTTGTTCAGACGTTCATTGTTCACTATGATGTCATACAGTATGTTCAATACTACATGAATGGGAGTATTCCTAGGGCTTCCTTCGACGGTCTCTAGGTACTTTTGGATGAAGGAGGCTGTGCTGTCAGATCGCGGATACATTACTTCATGTCCCAGTTCGTGGTTGATGAGGAAGACGGTGAAAAGCTCTGTTTCGTTCCCGATGATGTCTATCGTCGTTATGGAGGATTTGCACCAGAAACCCTTGGACGGGGGGTCCCCGCCATATTCCCTCCTGTATTCCTCGGCGGTTATGTCCCTGACTGTTATACTGGCGTAACTGGCTTCCGCTGACCTCCTAGCGACTACCTGGTATCCTTTACGGTCAATTATCTTGGACGCTCCCATGGTATCACGCTATGGTTATTACGCTCGCCTTGCCCTCAGCCAGACGTTTGGAACGTGTATAGTGCATCTCCCTTAAAATCCTTATGTCAGGCATCGTCTGAAGATCGCTCTCGTACTCCGTGACCCGTCCCTGGTAGACCTCGTCCTCCACCTTGGAGTCAAACGCCTTCATGCTGTCCTCAAGGGGGAGTTTGTTAGCAAGCACCATGTGAGAAATGTCTATGATCTTGCTCCACATCCCGGAGCGGGTGTTGAATATGTGGTGCTTGTATATCTGGTCAATAATTATCTCATAGGAGGTTATGTTGCTGGAAATGAGGGGGTCTGGGTTGAAGCCTAGGCGGTGAGATATAACGTACTTTATGAGCTTCGCTACCGTCTCCTTCGCTGGCTTGAACATCCTGGGCAGTGGGTTCCCGTCTATGCAAGCCTCAAGGAAGGAGTAGGCTTTGAGGGCTCGTATCAGGCTATTGTAAGCGCGGTGTCCAACCTGGGTTTTGAGCATATCAATAAACTCTAATGGCGTGGGTTTGTCCTCTGCCCCCTCCTTGATGTACTTGGGCTGTATCTTGTATGCTCTGGTGAAGAGAACATCCGAGAGGTCTAGGGGCTCCTTCACTTCTAAGTCCCCGATTCCAAGAACGTCCTCGATGACTCTCTTTTGTTCCTCCATGGACTGCTTCAGGTTTCCGCCATCAAAGTACCTATATCCGACGGAGAAGAAGGACAGAGCCACTACAGCGAAGTCTATGGCCTTCTGGTCCATGGGTATGTCATCGATCATCTTCCAGAGCGTGTAGAGTTCCCCACGTGTCAATGGGATCATGCGGCCCTCGTTGATGGCGTTGATGATTGTATAGAGGGGCCTTATACTACTGTTCTCCACGCCAAATATCTTCCCTAGGAGGTCCATCCTTTCCTCGGGTGGTATGTTAGGTACGGATACAGATAGGTCAATACGGTCCAAGAGAGCCTTATCAACCAGTCTTCCCTCCTCCATCATGACGTAGCGGTTCCCGTCGAAGATGTTGATGGCAGGGGGTGATCTGAAGACCTTACCCATGTACTCCATCTCCTTCTCGGAGAGGAGCCTTAGCATAGCGTCCTGGTTCACCGGTGATGACCGGTTGAACTCGTTGTGGAACTTGACCGGGGCAGTTATTATTTCCCGGGGACTGGGTTCTATGCGGTAGCGCTGTAGACCCGTGCGCTCAAGGGGATTACGGACGCTATATGTGGGATTGAGCATTATTTCCTGTTCGGGTATCTCTAGCTGTTCCCTCATCTCCTCTATCTCTATCTTGGTCCGGTAGAAGATATCAACTGGCATCTTCGCGGGATTGTAGCTGGCGATACCCAGATTCCCGTGCTTGCTCTTCTGGAACTTCTCAACCACATCTGGCTTGTACTTCCCACTGATGAAGTCCACGTCATTACACATTGCCATTGTCGTGGCTTCAATCAAAGTAGTTTTACCCGTTCCAGGGATACCCCAGAGGATGATGGAGCCTTCAGGCATGAGCCAACTGGTTAGGAAAATCTTGAGTATCTCGACATCCTTGAATACGAATGCCTCTTGAATCTGCTCGTATGCTCCCTTGATGGAGTTCATTAGTTCCTTCGTGAAATCATCCGTGCTCTTCGATGGTCTTATACCCCTAGTACGGACCTTAATGCCCACCTCGAAGGCGTCACGTGTAGCTGCCACCACGAACTCATTTGGTCCCACCTGCTCAACGTCCTCCGTGGGAGCGGGGACTATTTCCTCGCTGACCGTTATCGGCCTTATGTCCTCTTTATTCGCAGGGACGTACATTTCCCCCTTCCTCTCCTCCACTATCGGAAGTTCCTCCACTACCTTCTCCGGTACGGCTCCCTCTTCTATTTTCGTAAACGTCCCCGGTCCCTGTAGCTCCGACTGGTTGTAGGCTATCGGTATCGGCATCTTCCTTCCTCCTTTCATACATGTCTCACCGCTTTATTAAGACTTTCTACTTTCTTCTGGTGCCCGTATCACTAGATACGGTCCACTCGTGGTTATATGTCTCACGAACATTTCCAGCAATACCTCTATGTTGACGTTATTCTTTGGGTCGTTACCAAATATTAGTATCTCTCGTACCTTGTCCCAGTTGAGTTTCGCAACGTCCCTGTATAGGTCCGAGACGTTCATGAGGTGTCCCCCTATTACGTTATAGTATCCCCCTACGTCCCAGATGGCCCTCATGTAACTGGGATAAAGCATTGGTTGATCTGCGTTATAGGGTGTTATTCCATACTGTACACGTCCCTCTTCCTTGTCCTTTTCCCACACCTTGTTTATAGGATACAAATCGAAGAAGGAGAGTATCTTTAGTACGTGGGCGTCGAGTGGTTCTTCTTTGACCTCATGGGATACTCCGTCGAGGAACCTTCCTGCTATTATGTCGTCGATGAAGGTTAGGGGAATTATCTTATGAGATAGGAATACTGGTATGGAGTCCGAGAGGTGACGTTTAGCCAGAGACATTTCCTGCATTTGCTTCTTCCAGACCCTCCCCTTGAGCTTTATATCGCGTTTACTCAGGATATCTATGCCCTCTTCACCGAGGAAGTATGGATACCTTTCGGCTAGGAAGAACATTGGCTCATGAGAATAGGTATAAGCGTGGTCCTTGTATTCTTTGAGGGTTCCTTTGGCCTCTAGACTTGATAGGTCCATCAGTTCCTTATCAGGCGCAACACTCACTTTCCTCTTCTTGGTCAGGAAAGTAAAGAAATTTGCTCCCACGGGTGGAAGACCGAACATGGACAGGATCTTATTAGCATCCACGTGAGCGTTACAGTGGAAGCCATTAGGCCCCCTCTTGAATATTTTGGCAGTTATCCACAGTTCGAGGGGTATTTTGTCCTCTCTCACCGTGTCTATCTCCCCTCCCATTTCTTCCCCGAGTTCCCATTCTATTATTTTTCCCTTGGGAGGTTGTTTGATGAGGGTAAACTGGGACGCTAAAGTGTATGAGAAGTTGTCAATTATTTCGGCATACGTTAACAGGTCGAAAAGAAGGAGTTTCAGTGCTTCCTTGTCAGTCGCTCCAAGCCTCAAGTCTAGGTATTCTTCGGAGATCCCAACACTGGTGAAGGAGCGGGGACTAGTTAGCGCTCTTCCTACATCAGCGTGGGCATCCGCGTTGGCGGTGAACCAGGGTAGAACTCCTAGGGACGTTATGAGCTTTATTTGACGGATGGCTTCAATGGGTTCTGTCCCTCCTTCAACGAGGTCGTTATACAATACCTCTAGGTCCAGAACTCCTATCCTGGTGGTTATGCTACGAAGTATTCCCGCAATATTGACCCTTACTTGGCCCACGTCTGCATTCCCAAGGACGTGTTCCAATGCTTCCTGGGAGACAGAGAGACCTTCAAGACTTCGGTCGAATAGGTCATGGTTGCGGGTGAAGCGGGCATGGAAAACCGTGCGGAGTAGTAAGTCTAGTTCAACATAGATGTCGGGGGTGATCTCTCCCACTAGGGGCCTTATTGGTGTGCCCCCCACGAGCGTTATAAATGCTTTTCCCAAGGTCCCCTCTCCACTCTTCTGGAGGTCCTTGGCTGTCAATGGGAAAGTATGGTAGTACTGGGGTTGGGCCAGCTTCACGTCCTTTGTATGGTAGTAGATAACACTCGTGAACTTGGACCATATTTGGTCTATAGGTGTTTCCCTCTCGCACAGTCTTAGCCCAGGGACTCTTAACCGGGGACTATAGTAGAGAGTCACTGCGTCCTCGGTGGGTTCCCACTTCTCTATGAAGCAGGGAGCTATGCCAACCATACTAGCCCAGTTGTTCAGGAGCCTCGATGCAGGATAAATAGGTCTCTGGGTGTTCATTATGGCTTCCATTACCTCGTTTATTGCATCCCTGAACACCAGCAGGGCGTTATTTGATTCGACGGAGGGAAGTTGTACTCCTCTTCTTAGGGAGGCATCATTTAAGTGTACTGTGGCCGTTAAGTTTTCGCGCGTCTCACGTTTCTCTCCAATATCATAACCGTAGGCTCCAGTGATGTGCTGTGAGTACGTTGGATGATACCTCATCAAGTTGTAAATGTTGTTCGGATCGCTTAGGTCCCCGACGAATGTCACCTTCACCTCCTGGAGCTTCTCATACATGTATTTTCCCGTCCTAGGGTCTATTCGTGGGGCATACAGCACTATGGGAACGGGGTTTCGGAGTTTTGCCCTCACTTTTCGGAGTAGTCTAGACTTCTTCACTGCCATTTACATCAACTCCATCATATAGGGGTATGATGAGACTAGGAAATTGGCTGCGTACTCTATGGTCCATAGCCTTTTTATTGTTTCCTTAACTCCCACCTCCCTGGCTGTTATGGCAATTGAAGCGGGTTCACCTGTCGGTGTTACTTTGATTATCGTGTCTATCATCGTCTTTAGTCGCCCATCCGCTAGACGTAGATGCTCGATTATGGCCCTGTAGGTGGTTATGGGATAGGATGTGAACCTGAGACCTCCCGGAACGTAGTGCCAGGTGGAATCAACCTTAGTCGCAACGGACCTCTTTATCAGTGTGAGCTTTCCATTACCAACTAACCTCTCGAAGTCTCGCTTCATTATCTCCCCCTCATTAGCTGGATCAAGGCCATCGTGATAGACCCTTGTTTTTTCGTCCTCCGAGATGAGGAGACTTATGTTGTTGAAAGTGGTGTATCCGAACATCCTTAACATCAGGAATATGTGACTGGAAGCGTAGAAACCGAGATCTATTTCTGTAGCGTCTATGACAGGGATGACGTGAGGGAGAGCCAAAATATCGTTGTGAATGTTCCACGTGGACCAAAATCTGTGGAGGAATAGGTCGCTGTGTATGTTCAGTAATGAATGGTACATTGCCCCTTGGCGTTTTTTACTAAACTTGAGTATAGGTTTGAGTGTCGGACACATTTCCTTACTCAACAAAACGTCAATAATATCTGACTCATCACCCATCTCATTGAACTCAAATTGATAGGAAGGTTCCACCTTAAGAGGCACAATATCCACAATTACCTTCGGGCGTTCCGTGCGCTCATCCCAGACTACCTCTCTAGGGATGTAGTGCGGGAGGAAGCCCATCATTCCAGCGATGGCGGAGACTGATCCTTGGTAGGTGTCCCTAGTTGGGCCACAGTCCCCGTGTATAGGGGGTATCAATTTCATTGGCCACTTTTCAGTCCTTGGGACTATGTTCTTCCCGTGCTCATTGAGGTCTATGGGACGGAAACCTGGTAATTGTGATGCAAGAGTGTAGCGCGACAAGTGGAATAGTTCCTTCAACATTATTAGCTCAAGGACCGTGCTTGTCGGAAACTCTTTCGTCCCGGTGTATATTCCCTCCTCTACCAATTGGAAGCAGATGCCCAAAGAGGAGACGAACTCATCGTCAATGTCAAAGTCCGGGAGGTCCCTGCCCATGAACCAACTCGCGTATCTTTTGAGGAGGTCCAATGTCCTCTTTAACTCCTTTCTGCTTGGGGCCTTATCGCTGTAAAGTGTCGAAGATGACCAAGTTCTAATCCATAAGCCCATATCCGAGAACATCCCAAGGACTATGTCGTCAATGGAGACATTTATTGTCTCCATTTTCGCTCCACTGCGCTTCCTAAACAATGCTTCCATTGCACCTTTCATTTCCAGTATGTCGTCAGGGTATATGAGTGCTGGATGATACTGTTGGAAGGTTGTTCTCATGAGAAAGTCCGTAACGAGCATCAGGTCAACTAGGGACATACTCCACCTAGAGATGTACCTCACCCTATTCCTTTGATCGGGCTTGTCCAGCCACTTGAGAATCTCCATTTCCATTGCCTCTATGTAGTCCGAGAATGCTCCACCTACGAAGTTAATCATTAGACCGTGAGCTTTTCCAGTAACTTCCCAACCAGATAAGTACTCCCTTATCAGATTGAAGACTGCGCCAAGAACACCTGTATTGCCCGTTATCCTCCCATCGGTGTCCGGGTAGTCTAC
Organism: Thermoplasmatales archaeon ex4484_36; assembly: GCA_002254765.1. Classification (GTDB taxonomy): domain Archaea; phylum Thermoplasmatota; class Penumbrarchaeia; order Penumbrarchaeales; family EX4484-36; genus EX4484-36. The sequence goes on from NJDV01000002.1 coordinate 11,136, forward strand.
GAGGGAGAGACCAGGACGGTTTCGGTGCGTAGAGTAGTAAAGGTCAAGGTCTGAGCCCTCATAGAAGTTCGGGGCCAAGCCCATCATTGAGCACCAATTATTTAGCATCGTGGACAAACTGAAGACCCTCTTATTGTTCACCATGTATATCCTCTTGAATATGTACGTTAGTGGGTCGTTCTCGTCCGATATGTCCATTTTCCTTCTTTCGCTCCCCTTTATGAATGTACTCCATGAGGCCTCCCTGTTTCGCCACTCACAGCCATATTGACTGAGTTCAGTTCCCATGTTATTACTTTGGGAGAGTGGGATTGGGCTTGTGTTCATAAGGTGCTCTAGTGAAGCTGGGACGAAATAAAAGGTTGAACCTTGTATTGACATCTCACTAAATATGTCCGGGGCTGAAAGCTCACTCTTCAGGACCTTAACAGCAGTCCCCCCGGGACCTTCGTATTTCTCCACTACTTTATATTTCCTCACGTCTGGGTTCAGCTTACTCCTCACCTTCCGTAATATTCGTGATCCTCTCATCATATTCACACCCTCACTCCCTGTATTCAAATGACCTCAACGGATAGAAGCTCGAAAGCAAATCGTAACTCATCAGTTCAACCATCCCAGCGTATGTTAGGAGGTCTTCACTGTCGCACTTGAATATAACGAAATCCTCTTTGAAGACAGTTGGCACCATACAGTCCATGTAATCCACTAGACAGTTACACATCTTCGCCAGTTTATGCACTATACGCACATAGGTATGGATTGGTTCCGATATAGCCACAAGTCCAAATGGCATTATCTCAGCTTGCACCGTCCGTGTTTTTGTTTCAGAACCTTCATACGCTTGGAATGTCCTTCCAGGAGGAACGATCTCCACATTCTCCCGTATCTCCTTAATAGGCGTCTTCGCGTAGAACAGATGATACACGTCCCCGTTATCGTCAACCCACTCCTTGTACCTTATTGGGTGAACAGATGTAAAACCGAATAATCGAAGGACGGCGTACATGTGGTGGGCCATGTGCTCATACAGATGCGGTGTATGCTTACTCTTCTCCTTTTGAGGTTCTAACCGGGGTTTAAGCTGATGTTCATCCATCGATGCAATTTCTTCCTGTTCCGTCCCAAATGAGAACAGTGCCATCTGTGGGAAGGTCTCGAAACTCGATGACTTCCTGAAATATTTGGGCAACTCACCAATCGGGAGGTTATGTGCGCATTTCCCTTTGAAGAAATTGGCGCAGTAAATGTTGTCCATCATCTGTATAGTCATATTGTTCTCCAGTGAAAGATTTGGGACGTATCCGATGCCCGAAAACAGACCGTAAATGCCGTTAATTCCCAAGGACTTAGTCTTCGGCAATATTTGTAAGGGAATGACCTTGGGAGTCTCCACCACGGCGTTTTCATCGTGATTGAAGGTGGGCAACTGTGAAGCTAGGACGTAGGAGTATATGTACGAGATGTACGAATACGCCAATAGTCTTACGAAGGTCTCACCGGACGCCGTGGATTCGTCGTGATACCCCACCAACCATCCAGGATCAACCTTCGTTACGTCCACGATAGCTTTTCTCCCAAAGTCATCAAATATGAAACCCTCAGCGAGCCAACTTAGGATATCCCCTATTGTGCTCAAGTAGGGATTGAGATCGATGTCGTCAGGTATTATGTGTGTTAGGTTGAGGAATCCCTTTCCAAACCACATAATCCCTATATTGGACAGAATACTACCTATGCCGTCGTCCACTGACAGCGTAGGTCTGTAATCAATATTAGCCTTCTCAATCCTGTCTATGAAGTCAGCAACATCCTTCCCGTTGAGACTTTCCAGTGGAGGATGGTAGGCATGAAAGACAGTCCTTATCCAGAAATCCAGCTTAGAGAAGTGTTTGTAGTCGCTCCTGACCCTTAGAAATGGCCAATCTACCCATCCCTTGCGCATCGCGCGTCCAATTTCCTTCAAGTCCTTGATGACTACCTCAATTTCTCTATCAACGGAGACACCAATGGGCCTCAAATAGTCTGACAATATCGTGTAAAGTATCCCGTAAAACACATCAAAGTCAAAAATGTCTCCACTCTCGAAGTCTCCTCCACGTATCCTAGCCCCAGGGACTGCTCGGAAGGGATCATAGGTTATGCCGGTAGTGCCCGGGACAAAGCATGGAGCTAGACCCATCATAGAAAACCAGTTATTAAGGAACTGGTGAACGGATATGGAGTTCCATGTCCCTGCGGCAGCGAAGGCATAAGTCGTCGAATGTCTCCGATCCCTTCCACTTGGACGAAATTATCTGGTAGGTTTTCCCATCCTTCTCTATTGCCTCATAGACCTCAAAGTTGTCAATAGAGAAATGGGGGTTCAGTTTTCCCCGAACCTTCCTTAAGATTTCGTTGCTCTTTGTCATATCTACCCATCCTAGTCTTTGACCCGGACCCTTCGTGCGGGATAAAAGCTCGAAACTATGTAGAAGGATACGACCTCCACCATGGATACGTGGAGCGCTACATCATCCTTATCACCCTTGAAAATGAGGAAATCACCTTTGATAGCAGTAGGTACTATTCTATTCATCAGGAGAGACACATTCATCTTCTTCAGCAACATCAAATAGGTCCTGATAGGGTTCGGTATGGGAATCAGTCCATGTAGAACAGTCTGAACCATGTCATCCTTTATCTCTATCGCATCCTCCACAAATGCCACTGACTCCTTAAAATCAGAAGCATCCACCCCTACCTTCTCTAGAATCTCCTTACCACTCCCCGAACCAGTGTACAGCATGACGTAATTACTTCCGGTAACGTCAGTCCACTCATAGGAATAGATCCTCTTGTGGCTCGTGAGACCGAACAGACGTAGAGTGGTGTAGATGTGATAGGCAAATAGTTCAGTATGCCACGGAAGCCCCTTCTCTTGACTATGCTCCACAGTGATATGACTCGAAACACCATGGTATTCCCGGAGATGAACGAAAAAGTGTGTCCACTCCCCTCTTAGTAGGATAGAAGGAGCGAGCCAAGACCTCGTTAGTATCCTCCTACTCATGTATTCTCTCACGTCCTCTGGGGCATTGTCAAGACATTTCCCATCAAAGTACCACTCACACCTTGCATATTCCAGCGGTTTTGCCTTAAACTTATCGTTGTCGTAATGGAAACTCGGAACGTACCCTAATGCACCTACTAGTGATGCAGTGGAGTTCAAATTAATGACAGCATCCTTTGGGTAAATGAACGAGTCAGGGACGTTTTTAACAATCTCCCAGATGGTCCTTAACCTCGTGCCTGTAAACATCGTTGGACATTGCGGAGCGAGTGTGTAGGAGGAAATATACGCTAGGTAGTTCCTGAAGATGAGACGGACTATGTCATGGCAAGTCGTTTGCTTATAATCGTAACTCCCCCGTAGCCAATCAATCGATGCGTTATACTTCATGCCTACTTCCACCGCTTCCTTATCAAAGGAAAAGAAAGCGTTAGTCATATCACGTCCTGTCATAAACCACCCTAGGACGCTGTCCAAGGAAATTATTGCTCTGTCCACGGGAAAATCCGGGCCATTACCCTCTGTCATCTCTGTCCACCAAGAGCCGCACCATGGAAGGCCCATATTGGACATTATGGCACCAAACAGATCATCTATGAGTACATACACGTCATGGCCCTTGTCCTCATACTCCCGCATCCTCTTAATTATGTCTTTGGCGTTGTCCACGTTGAGGTCATTAAGTGGATGATAAGCATGGAAGACAGTTCTAATCACGTAATCCGCATTAACAAGCACCTCGTAATGTTTGGGCTCCAGCAGGAAGGGTTCAGTATTGCCTTTCTCTCGGTTCTCCTCCATTATCTTATATATGGCATCTACGAGGCCGTCTGCGTATCTTGTTGCACGATCCTCCCCGGAGGCGCCATGGTGGACGTGCGCTGGTTTCAACCACTCCTTGAGTATCACACTAAGTATCGTCTTAAACTCCTCACTCTGGAGGATGTTCCCAGTTTCGAAGGTAGAGGTGGATATCCTGGCTCCCGGGACGGGGGTAGTAGGCTGATAATCTATACCCTCCGGGGACGAAAGGAAACAGGGTGCAAACCCCATCATGGAGAACCAGTTGTTAAGGAAGTTTGTCACTGTAAGGGTTCTCCACAGTCCATTGTGCTCCAAATCCCCACAACACCCATAAACGATACGTGGAACATTCAAGTCCTCTTTCTC
>NJDV01000048.1 GCA_002254765.1 Thermoplasmatales archaeon ex4484_36
ACAATAGTGACTTCCGTTCCCATAGCGGAGAAGAAGTGTCCATACTCTGCGGCAATATATCCCCCTCCTACAATGATGAGACTTGAGGGGCGCTTCTTTATCTTGAGTATAGTGTCGCTTGTATGGTATTCAACCCTCTGAAGTCCCTTTATAGGAGGTATGAACGGTTTGGAGCCCGTACAGAGAAAGATCATGTCTCCCTTTATGTATTTCCCAGCAACCTTCAGCGTGTATGGTGCCACAAAGGACGCAGGATGGGGATAGTAGTCTATGTTGGGGGCGTGAGATAGACCTCGTCTTATCATCTCTATGTCCCTGCCGATGAGCTTTCTCATTCTCCCCATGACCTTCTCAAAATCCACATCCTTCACCTCTACCTCTATCCCAAACTCCCTAGCCCTCTTAACTTCACGTATCAGCTCGGCGGGATAGAGAAGAATCTTCGTAGGGATGCATCCCCTGGTCAGGCATATGCCCCCGGGGTCATCTTTATCAATGACCGCCACCTTCATCTTGGGGTTTCGCCGAAGGAGGGGGTCAACGATGTTCATCGCTGAGCCAGTGCCAATGACTATAAGGTCGTACTTTTTCACTTTCATGGTTGCGCATCTTTTCCCGGTATAATTTATTTGTTCCTGAATTTTTAGGGGGATGTAACATTCTTTCAAAGACACGGAGTGGAGTCTACAGATGCCGTAGAAAACTTGTAGATCTTCTGGCCCCCGAGTGCTTATAGCTGTTAAAATAGCGACTTTAGATGTTTAATTTAGAAGTGGAGCCACCGGAGGGATTCGAACCCCCGACCTGCTGATTACAAGTCAGCCGCTCTACCGGGCTAAGCTACGGTGGCACCTGTGAGGAGGTATAGAAGATGTGTAATAAAATTTACCGTTTGGGAGCTCATTTTCGTTTTAACCTCCCGAGTTTAAAGGAAGACAAACCTTGTTTGGATGGTGTTTTTCAGAAAGAAATATATTAATGAAAAACTATGGAGGCCCACAGTGCAGGGGAGGCAGAAATGTGAAAGATGTAGACCTCCAGTATTATCTCTTGGGCTTTCTCATAATATTCTTTGGGGCACTCTATCTGGGGGGAGTAAACAACGACGTGGCTCTATCCGCCATAGTTCTCATCTACTTCTTCAGCGTAGGAGTCATCCTGGTGGGACTTGGAGTCTTTATAGAAAGGCCCATTGAGAAGCTGCTGGTGTTCTTAGGACTGCTGTCCCTGGCACTCTCCATCCTTCTCTCTGGGGCCTTGGGATACATTAACCCATCTTATGTGGTGGGGGGTTTGATTGCAGTTGGGGGTGCCTTCGTTATCTCCTACGGCCACTACATAAAAAAGACCTACCCAGAAGAGGGCCGGGAAAAGAAGTGAAAATTTTTCAAAAAAGAAGAGAATAGGGATGGCCCTGCCACCCCTCAGCGGCTGGAATTATATCCAGCCGCGAGTCTTCATCGCATCGGCAACTCTCTTCACCGACACGATGTAAGCAGCGTTCCTGGTGTGAATGTCCTTCCCCTTCTCGTTGTACTCCTTCAGGGTGTTCAGGACATCCCAGGTGGCGTCGCTCATCTTCTTGTCCAGCTTAGCGTAGACCTCTGGATAATCCCAGTAGTAGCCGTTTATGTTTTGCACCCACTCGAAGTAAGATGTGGTGACACCACCGGCGTTGGCTAGGAAGTCAGGGAGCACGAGGCATCCCTTCTTGTGGAGTATCCTGTCAGCCTCAGGGGTCGTGGGTCCATTGGCGAGCTCCAGCACGATCTTGGCCTTCACGCGGTCGGCGTTGTCCTCCCTAATGACGTTCTCAAGGGCAGCGGGTATGAGTATGTCCACATCAAGCTCTAGAAGCTCTTCGTTGCTGATCTTCTTAACGTTGGGATAGTTGGTCACCGTGCCAGTCTCTCTCTTTGTGCGGAAGACCTCACGGAAGGGAAGCCCCTCCTCGGAGTAAATGCCGCCCTTTGAGTCGCTGACGGCAACAACCTTAACGTTAGAGAACATTCTGGTTATTAGGCTCGTGGGGTGGTCTGTGGAGGTTCTCTTTGTTCTCAACAAGCTTGATCCCGAGGAACTTGGCAGCTTCCCTGAGCACGAACATGCCGCCGCGGGCGGTAGCGTCCTCCCTGCCCTTGGACCCGCCAACATTGTGGGGCTTTCCGGTTATTACCCCCGGGGTGTTATATCCCATGAGCTTGCTGTACTCATCCATCATCCAGGCCATGATCTGGGGGGTGGTGTAGACATCCGGGGCGGGTATGTCCTTCTCCGGCCCGATGAACCTTCCTATGGCCCGGATGTATCCCCTGGCAAGGCGCTCCTTCTCGCCGTCGCTCATCTCCTTGGGGTTGCATATGATGCCACCCTTACCGCCTCCGTAGGGTATCCCTACAACGGCGGTTTTCCAGGTCATCCAGGCAGCAAGGGCCTTTACGGTGTCCAAGGTCTCAGATGGGTGCCAGCGGATACCTCCTTTGGTGGGTCCCAGTGCGTCGTTATACTGCACTCGGAAGCCTGTGAACACCTTCACAGTGCCATCGTCCATCTTTACCGGTATACTTACGATAAGTGTTCTCATTGGTTCTCTGAGCATCTGGTGGGTTGACTCATCCAGTCCCATGATTTCTGCCACCTCGTCAAGCTGCTTTTGTGCTATCGCAAACGGATTCAATTCCTCAGCCATACGCATTCCTCCTTTGTCCGCCCCTAGTGGGGCTCGGTAGGAAATAGCCTACCCTATATAAACCTAATTCTGGCGAGGTCGTAAAGAGATAAAAGAAAAATTCGCACAATGACGAAAGGAGGAGTGGAAGATGTCAGGACATCTCTAAAAGGGCCTTCTGAGAAGTCTTTTTAAACCCACCTCCACCTCTCTAAGCTCCCTATCCACCTGTGCGATGTAGTCCATGAGAACCTCCACCTCACTTCTGAACCCCAACAGGTCATCTGATTCTATGTAATCCCTGCTCTCATCTACGGTTTTTTCCTTTTCAAAATGAGGCCCGTCAATTTCACCAGAAATCATGTCAGGAAGGGCGAATGCGATAGGTCCATATTAACCTTTTCCTTAACGCACCTAGCGGAGGAGGTTCATGTTCCCCCTCTCCCCGCCCCCTTCCTTTTAAGATACAGGCCCCAAAGCACACTCAGGACCTCCTCCTCAAGCTCGGGGGGAATGTAGTTGTACATGCGCACCCTTTTCATGATCTCCCTCTGGCTCTGCTCATCCTCCATATTAAGGTTTTCCACTTCCTTGAGTATCTGGTCTACCCCCTTCAAGGTGATCTCCTTTCCCGCTACGACGATCCTCTCCTCCTTCAGCTCCATTTTCATCACCTAACCTATGAGCTCGTCAAACTTAATATCCAGGAGAGTTTCCAGTTCCATCTGGATATCCAGTGCTCTTCTAGCTACCTTCTCAAGGCCCCGCTTCCTCATCCTCTCTAGGAATGTGCTTAGTGGGACGCGCTCAGAATCTGCAAGCATGTTGTCAATGTGCGTTATGATCTTCTCCTCAAGAGTCTCCGGCACGTACCTTTTTGGGGGCAAACCGAGGCGGGAAGCATCCTCTTCATCAAGCCCCGCCCCAATATGCCTTTCAGCAACTTTTGCAAGCCTCTCATCCACCCCCAGCCCTCTAAGCAGCTCCCCTCCTATGACCCCGTGGTCTATGCCGTGGCTCCTGGAGCGCCCCACATCGTGCAGAAGCGACCCCACCAGTAAAAGCCGCTCGTCAATTTTAACGTTCTTTGAGACCCTGGCGAGGAGGTCCTTGCTGAATTCCATCGCAGCCAGACAGTGGCTTATTACCGCTGGTGGTGTGCCGACATCCACGAGGATTCTCAGGGCTTCCTTCTCGTCAGGTATCCATCCCTCTTCTTTTTTCAGCTCTGAAAGCGGCGGGGCCTCAAGGCTGATTACCTTCTTACCTTTCTTCGCAGGGAGTATGACTTCCCGGGCCCCGGGGAACGAAAGCTCCTCTTCTACCCCCCCGTACAGCTCATGCAAGAAGACAGCCAGGGAGGAGATCTCAGAGTGAGGTTGCTGTGATATGGAGATGTTGTAGTCCGCTTTTTGATAGACCCACCCGGGAACCTTCTCAGCCCCTACGACCACAAGAAGCCTCTCCTCACCCTTAAGCTCCTTGACATGCCACCTTAAGGGCTCCCCGTACATGGTGAGATGTACCACCGCCCCGGGGAAGTTTTCAACTTCCCTCTTAGGGGAGACGCCGCTCCTCAATGCAAAATTCCCCCCAAACCTTTTCACTACTTCTTCCACGGTCTGATGTAACCTTTCATCCCTGCGATCAACTAGGACCCCTCTGGCCCCGAAGGACCTTGCCAGGAGAGCTACGTGCGTTGTGACCCTTTTGTCCCTCCCGGGCCTGTGGCCCATTCTGAGGACCCACACCGGGGGTTTTAGATCTTCAGGGAACATTCTCCTCTTCCTCCAGATCTTCCTCGGTTATGGCCAGCATAAGAACGGTGGCACCGAAGCCTGCAAGGAGGAGGAGGAAAACAAAATGAACCGCATGGGAGAGGTCTACATGCAGATCGAAAAGAACTCCCCGGCCAAAAATGTCGGAGAGGAACAGAATGTCCAGCAGCAGGAATACGGCCGTGAACAGGCTTGTTACAAATATGACCTTCCGACTTATGCGTCCCTCGGGTGAGCGGAGTTTGATGAGGTCCTTTGAGAAATATATCACTGGCAGGGCTCCGGTAAGCAGCACGGCAGGGATAGCAGCGATGTATACTTCCTCCGGCAGGTCTCTCATGAAGAAGTAGGCGTAGAGGAAAATTCCTCCTATAGACATGGCTGCCATGAAGGTCTTCATCTCCAAAGAGAGTGAACGGAGGAAGGAGATTAGCCCTCTTCCTTCCTTTCCTTCTGCCCTGGGGGCTGTTTTCCTGCCGGCCCGAAAGGCTCTACCCCCATGCTCTGTCATTTTAATCCCTCTACCCCTCGATCTCCCTGATCTTCTGTATCCGGTGGCCTCTCATCTCAAGCCTGGTGGATCTCTTTATAAGGGACTTAAGAAGAGTGATGGACATGTTATACTTCCTAGCCACGTCGCCTGAAAAGATTCCGTCATCCCCCACCCCCTCCAATATCTGCTCCTCAAGCTTTTTGAACTCCTCCTCGTCCATCGTGGCCGCGTAGAGGACATCAGAGAACTCCAAAAGAGATGTGCTGAAGTTTACGTGCACTGAATAATAGTATGAGTGATAAGTCTTCACACGCCTGGCCGCTTTATCGTCCACAGTCCATGATATCTCCACAAGCTTCATCTTCTCAAAGAAGGCCAGTGCATCCAAACCTTCCTTTCCATATTTGGCTTCAATGTCCTCTGCGCTCACCCAGCCGTTCAGCACATCCTGGAAGACCTTCCTCTTCACTTCAGTGTCCAAGGCTCTGAGGAAGGTGGCCAGATCGGTGGGGTCGTTGATAACTTTTATCCGTTTCATCAAAATCGAGAGGGGGTATAGATTTCGCTTAAATTAATTCTTCTCTCCAAATTGGGTGAAAGACCACCTTTGAACTCCGAACTCAATATTGTAAAATTATGCCATAAATTAGATATATCTCCTGGCAATCTGAAGACCTCAGGAGGCTAGCGATAGAATGCCAGAGGAGTCACGTTTCAGAAAGAGATTCACATTAACCATAATATTGGTTCTAGGGCTGGTTATACTGCTGCCACCCCAGATGTTGGAGGCCGAGGGTGGGAAAGGAGAATATCTACCCTTGGAGCTCCCTCCAAATGTTATGAACAGGATCCTTCAGGTAAGAGAGCATTATCTTGAGCGGTTGGGTTATGTGCCTAGATATTGTGCTACCCCTATCATCTACCGAATGATCGAGGAGGGGGAATACACAGAGGACGAGGCGTCCCAACCCCCCACCACCAGAGCAGTTTCTTTAGAATACTCCGGTACACATTGTAAAATCTATGTGGACACAAGGGTGAGCATCTCCACCACAAGGATAAACCAGCTGGGCAACACCTTTGACAACCAGATATATCCCACCGATATCGCCTGGTTCAACAAGGGTGGGGGAATAACCTCTGTGAACATCTACATATATCCCATAGACGGCGGGGGTGGTACTGGAGGATTTTTCAGCCCCTCCACTCCCAACAATATCTACATGGATTCCTACGATGTCTCTTGGGGAGAGGAGATACTTGCACACGAGTTCCAGCACCTCATACACTACAGAGAAGACCCCAACGAGGACATATGGATGAATGAGGGCTGTGCCGATTTAGCAGCTTATGTGAACTTCGGACTTTCAGCTTCAGGCCTTCGCTCCCACCTGTATTACTTCTATCAACTTCCCAATAACAACCTTTTGGACTTCTACGACGGATATTACGGGATTGAGGACTACGGCTCCGCAGCCTCCTTTATGATATACCTCATGGAGAAATACGGAGGACAGGATTTCATAAGGGATCTCGTCCACGATTCGAGAAACTCCGTCTCCTCCATTACAGCAACCTTAGCTGCTCACGGCTACTCTGTGAACTTCTGGGATGTATTTAACGACTGGAAAGTTGCACTGCTTTTGGATTCCACCTCCTACGGTGACGGTAGATATGGCTTCACTTCGTACAATCTGAAAGTCTCCGATGGAGCCCTCTCTGGGACATTCAGTGAGTATCCAACGACTTATACTACCCCCGGGAACCTGAAGGCCTATGCTCCTTATTTCTACAAGCTCACATCGGGGGAAGAAAACCTAGGCCTAGTCTTTGATGGCGCCAACAACGGCTTTGACGTTATGATGGTAATGCTATCCTCTGGCACAATAAGAAATGTTGTGAAACTTCCAATCTCAGGGGACCACGGCGAATACGCCCTT
>NJDV01000049.1 GCA_002254765.1 Thermoplasmatales archaeon ex4484_36
AGATAGCTTCCATGTAGAGGGAATAGACCCTCTCCCACGGTATGAAGGAGGAGAGCAACAGGAGGGGGGTTGAGAGTGGGAGGTGGAAGTTGGTGATGAAAGCACTGTAGGGCAGTGAGAAGCGGTAAGGAGGTCGGATGAAGACCTCTGCCACGCCGTCAGTGCGCCTGAGGTGTCCGGAGGAAGAGGCGCTCTCCAAGGCCCTCACCGTGGTTGTTCCTACCGCTACAAGGGGACGCCCCTCCTCAAGGCCACTTTTGATTCCCTCGGCCTCCTGAGGGGGGATAAAGTATCTCTCACCCTCCATCTTGTGCTCCTCCACCCGCTCCGACCTCAAGGGGAGGAAGGTGCCGGGGCCCACGTGCAACTCCACATAGCATATGTCCGCCCCCCCTCTCTTCAGCTCCTCCATAAGCTGCTCGGTGAAGTGAAGCCCGGCGGTGGGTGCCGCTATGGAGCCGTCGGTAGAGGCGTAAACAGTCTGGTACTCCTCCTCGGGAAGGTCCCTTCTCTTGATGTAAGGGGGCAGGGGCATCCTACCCACCTCCTTCAGCACCTCAAGCAATCTTCTCCCTTTAAGCTCCTCCCCCTCCCTTGAAAGAGTTACCTCAAAGAGTCCCTCTCTAAGGTGCCTTCTGACCTTCAGGATTACCCCGTCCTCGCCAAGCGCCTCCACACCCTCCCTTACCTTTCCCTTGAGGTAGGCCAGGGGAGGCCCCTCCCCCCCCGGCTCCACTATAAGAGCCTCAACCCTCCCTCCGCTCCTCTTCCTCAGCTCCAACTTCGCCGGTATAACCCTCGTCCTGTTGAGGACTATGATGGGGCGGGGGGGAAGCACCCGGGGGAGGTCACGAAACCTGAAGTGTCCCACCTCTCCTGAGGGGTGGCGGCAGAGGAGGAGCCTGCACATATTCCTGGGACGTGTGAGGGCCTGAGCGATCATCTCCTTTGGGAGCCAGTAGTGGAAGAGCCTGCTCTGCACAAGGAGACAAATGTGGGCGGTCTATTTTATTGTTTACGGCTCCTCAGTAGTTGAGGATGGGGGCTTTCATAAGCTCCCTCAAGAAGGAAGTAGCATAGGTCCCCCGGAAGAGATGGAAGGAGGTCCTGAGCGTCCCTTCTTCCTCTGGTGGGAGCTCAAAGCTCAGATCCATTGGAATGGAGTGCAGCTCCCTCCTCAAGCTCCTCACCCTGAACCTAGGGAACTCCGGAAGGTTGAAAAGGGAGAGGTCAACCCCCTCCTCCTCAAGAACCCTTCTCTCTATCTCCCCCATCATGCCTGATGCGAAGAGGGGTTCTGAGCCTGGAAGGAGAGCGGTCACAAAGGCTTTCCCCTCTTTTATCCTCCTGTTCACCGTGGAGAGATTCTGCTCGGTGACCTCCACTCTCCTCTCCCTGTGTGGGATTCCCTCCTTGAGAGGGATTACAATGTCACCCACCACAGCCTCCACAAGGGGGAGCCCCTCCTTTATCCTCGCGCTCACAATCCTGTTGAAGAGATAGGACTGGTAGGCGTGGGTGAAGAGCTTGAAGAGATTCTCGGGGAGGACCTTCAGAGCACCCAAATAGTCCCCGGGGTTTGATATCAGGTGCTGTATCATGGCCCTTTCGAAGGTGAGGTGGCGCGGAAAGAGTTTGAGAGCCTCTTTCAGGTCGGAAGACTCCTCAAGGAACTCCCTCGCCCTGCGATCTACCTGGGGTTCGTGGGCGAATACCTTCGTCAGGTAGATAAATATGGCCTCTTCCATCCGCCCCTCTATTATCTTCTTCCCGACGATGTGTGTTATGGGCCTTATGGCGCCGAACCTCTGAACGCCGAAAAAGTTGGGAAAGCCCCCGAGCCTCTCCATCTCCTCTAAGAAGTCTTCCACTATTCTTTTGATCCTCTCCCGGGGGTGAGGTTTTAGCCTGCCCAGGAGGGGCGGGGTGGAGGTGGCGTAGACCTCCATCCCTATTTCCACCTCCTCTAGGGGGACATCAATTTTCATACCTCTCACTCTTCATCTTGAAGTCGTTCAGAAGCTCCTTATAGTAGTTTACAACGGCACGAGCGGCTCTTTTAACAGCGTTCTGGGGTTTCCCCTCAATGACCTTCACGTAGAATACGGGATGGTCAAGCTTTGGGTGGCGGATGTAATAATTCGCATATTCCACCGCCTCGTCCCTTAAAAGAGCGTTCTTCAGGGGCTCAAGAAGGGTCTCGTTCTCACCCTCCACTGTGAACTCGAGGTAGTCCTTTTCCTTCTTCAATATAGTGATTTTCATGCACCGCCCCATACCCTATTGCTTAAAAAAATTTTCTCATAGGAGATGAACTCATCCCTCCCACTTCTCTTCAGACATCCGCCTCGTCAGCCCTCTCCTCGGGCAGACCGAGGAGGATGAAGAACTCCTTCAGGGCCCCGTGCCTCCGCTCCAGTCCTCTAGCGAGGGAGAGCCCCTCTTCCGTCAGGGTGGCCCCCGAGTAGGGCTCGTAGTTGACATAGCCCTGTGTGGAGAGCTTCTGGAACATCTCCGTGACAGTGGGCAGGCTGACGCCGAGTTTCTCAGCCACATCTTTCACTCTGGCGAGTCCCCCTCCCTTTGACAGTTCATAGATGGTTTCAACATACTCCTCAATCCTTCTGGTCAGAGGAATCCCTCCTTTAAAGAGCTGTGACGAAGACCTTGGCGGCAATCCCTCTCCCCAGGGCTAGTCTGGACCCCCTCACGTCAAGAAGAAGAGGCCCTCCAGTGTTTCGAAGGACCCTAATCCTGACCCCCGGAGTGATCCCTAAGGAAGCTAGTCGGGACCTGCAGCTCTCTCCACACCGTATGGATGTCACAGTAACCTCTCCCGTGGCACTGGTGAGAGGGAACTCCCTCCCGGGGCCGCTCTCGCCCGTTGGGGGAGGGGCGGTCACGCGGTATCTGTTGAAGGGTCCCGGCAATGGCATTTTGGTCCTCCTCTGTTAGGCCAACCTAACTTCAATGGGTATATAAAACTTTTTAAAAAACAGCGCCTTATCCCCCCACAGGTGTTGATATGATGCCGTCCAGAGCAGGCACAAAAACCCTTGCCGCAGTTGCGCTTGTGGTCCTTCTCATGGTTGCCCCCCAGCTCTCGGAGGGGGACAGTCTGGGTCCTGCCATAATTGATGTGAGTTGGTCTCCCCCCAACCCCTACTGGGACGAGGGATTAAATGTCTCGGCCAATGTGACCGACCCCGACGGTGTGGCATCCGTGATGCTCCAGTGGTGTATTGGGGATATCTGCTACCCCCCAGTCCCCATGAATGTGGGCGAGGGGAACAGCTACTGGTACTTCGTAGACAGGACCTTCCCCAACACCACCGTGACCTTTGACATCCTCGCCCAGGACACCCAAGGGAACCCCTCCTCGTACGCATTCAACGTCACCTTCAGGCCACGCCCCACATCCCTTCTGATCAACGCAACAGCTGTACCCTATACCCTCTACCCCGGGGGGAATTTTACCGTAACCGGCAGGCTCACCCTCAATACCGGCGAGCCCCCATCCTCAGCCACCGTCAGGGTATACCTCTCCACAGAAGAGGTCTCATCCGGCCAGGCGGACCCCTTCGGAGGATTCAACATCACCGTCAAGGCGCCGGAGTCTTCGGGCAATTACACCTATCTTGTTGTGGGGGAGGGGGAGGGGTTCAGGGCCGAGACAGAGGTGGAGATCAGGGTTATAGAGAGGCCAGTGGCGGACCTTGTTCTTCACCTTATGTTTACGGGAACGAGCAGAAAGGAGGGCGGGATATTTCTCTTCGAAGATGACCTCTTCCGGGGAAGAGTTGAGGTGGAGAATTCCGGTACAGCCCCTGCCGGTAACCTGACCATCACGGTTTTCAGAGACGTCGAAGAGGTCCTCAACGAGAGCTACAGCTTCTCCCTCGCCCCCGGGGAGAGGTGGGGAACCAACTTCACCGCGGATGCGGGTGCAGTGGGCCGGCACATGATAGTGGCCCGTGTCAGCACCCCTCAGGAGGAGATATCCCTTGAGAACAACTACCAAGAACTCTCCTACGAGGTACTGCCCCCATCGGCGGCACCGCAGCAGAAGGTTCTTGTTGAGCTTTTCACCTCCACCACCTGCGAACCCTGCATATCATCCGAGCACGCCCTGGACTACTTGAGATACTTGAGGGGCGATAACGCCACTGTGGTGGCCTATGTGATGGACGACCCCACCGTTCCCACAATAGAGCCCATCCTCTCCTCTTACGGGGTCTCGGGCACACCCACGGTGGTATTTGACGGGGGCTACAGGGTCAAGGTGGGAGGCGGTGAGGAGGAAGAGCTCCTTCAGACCTATCAGACCTACCTGAATGAAAGCCTCCTGAGGTACAGGGATCCTATCTGGATCGAGCTCTCATCTGTCAACATCACGGGTAATCTCTTGGAGTCCCTAACAATCACTGTTCACACGGCCGGCGCTTCGGCCAGCGGCCTTTACGTGACCCTCTACGGCATCACACCTTATATGGGCCCGAGGGGCTTCAACGGAGTCCCAATAAGATACTCAGTGGCCTACTACAACCTTCTTTACGTCCCGGACATGGACCCGGAAGATGAGTACACCACCACAATATATCCCGCCTGGTACTTCGGCGAGGACGGCATCTCAGTGGTGGCAGCCCTGAGGGAGAACTCCGGCACCGTCCTCTCCCACGACATCTATGAGGAGGCGAAAAGGCCGCCTTTCTATGTCCAGGTCCCCACCGGGGAGGTGGACATCCCGCCGGCCTCCTCCCGGGAGGTTACCATCACGCTGGAATCTTTCCTCTACAGCTGGGAGGAGAACCCCCTGCCCGTCACCGCCGATGTGGAGCTGGCCATAACATCAGGGAGGGAATACGAGGCTGACGGTCCCCCTTCAGTTACCATTGGGAGTGAAGCCCTGGTGGGGGAGGAGTGGGGTGGCAGGCTGAAGATGTATAGGACATCCTTCGCCATAACCGTCAGCGCTGGGGAGGATCCCTCGGAGAGGGGTGAGGTCTCCCTCACCTTCACCACAACATCCCTCGGTGGGTGGAGCTACGAGACGGCGATTAAGCTCTCCCGGGGTGTGCCCGAGATCGTTCTTCTCAGGTCCGACATTGGAAGGAAGGGAGACTATGTGGTGATAACAGCATCCTTCACCAACATGAGCGAGGCATACACGGTCCAGCTGGAGTACGTCTTCTACGGAGAGGGGGAAGAGGGGCCGAGCCGATTCGCCAGCATGCTGAGGTCCCCCAATAGCACATACTTCGCTGAGATAACCCCCGGCGGGGACTATCCCAGGCTCAAATACCGCATTTATGTGAGGGACCGGGGGGAGATTATATACACCTCTGACTGGATAGATGTGAAGGTACCCCCGGGGGCTGGGGAGGTGGGGGATAAGGAGAACACCCTCTGGTACCCGGTAGCCACTGCGGTGGCAGTTTTAATTGTGCTTGGTGCCTATCTCTTCGCGGCAAGAAAGAAGAGGAAAATTGAGGGGATAGAGGAGTAGCATCCCGCGGCGTTCGGCCCGAGAACTTTGATGACATCTTCTCGTGGTTGTGAACGTCTCTCTGTGAAGGTAGATCCCGAAGAGACTTTATAAAGGGCACCGAAAAAAATAAGATAATTTCGTATAGTTTTATGTTATTTCGCAGGGGGATAGAAGATGAGAAATAGTGTTATAGGTGGAGGTGTATGCTATGTCTGAAAATGGTGGAAGATGGACGGTTTTTGTGGTTATAGCATTAATAGCCTTTACAGGGGTATTACTTCTGGCAGAGAGGAGCAACGATAAAGAGGATGTAACAGATAAGCGAGCCTGGGTGCTGGGTGATTACGACATACGCATCAATACTACCATACCGGAAGAGCGCGGGGAATGGAATTATATTGAATACCCCGACGGGAGTATTGAGCGGTCGGATGCGGAAGCCTTCGTTGAAGAGCGCTTTCCTACCTATGAATGGGATAAAGTGAGCTTTTCTGAGCTCATAGATGGACGGGGCACATATCACTTCTACAACGAAACAAACGATGTTTCCATAATCGTTGGGAAATATTTCGTTAGGATAGATCTGGGTGAGAACCCTTACCTTCTGTCCCCCCAGCAGGCTGCGGAGTTGACCCTTCCGGACTCTACAGTGAGGGATATTGCTATGGATTTTCTCACACAACACAAATTACTGCCACAGGAAAAATACAGTTTAAAAGTGGGGTACGTTAATGTAACGGATGGCTATGGGAACAGAGCCACAGTGGAGTACAAATGCATCTTGCAAAAAACTGTAGATTCTCATGTGGTTGAGGGTGAACAGAGGATAATGGTCTCCATCTCCCCGGCGGGAGAGGTAAAGAAATGCTCTATTTACTGGCCTCCGCAGGAGGAGGTAAAAGTGATGCAGGTGCGGGAAGTGATCTCTGCTTCCGAGGCATTAGAGGTGCTTCTGAACACATCTTCGCCGATGATATTCTCCGGGCAGCAGGTGTTAGAGATTACAGATATAAGCCTCATTTACTATTCTTCGGGTCCTTATCAGAAAGGGGTTTACATTACCCCAGTGTGGAGGTTTGTTTTCAACGGACTATCCTCGCTCCACATAGATATAAATGCAATCACGGGAGAGCCTATATCGTAACAAATAATGCGGATCCAGGTGTGCCCTCTGAGAAACTCCAAAAACTCCGGTTCACGCCCGTCTCGCAGTAGGCTGGTGGAGGTAGAGATGTCTGTAGCAAACCGGGGATGACTACTTACCCATCCCCTGAGTCTAGGATGTTTCGGTGGGCGCTACATCCATTAAAACTATCCCTCAAGCCGACTTCCTCTTTATAATATTTCTTGTCCTTACCCCTTGACAGCAAGAAAATCTTATTTATGACGAAATAAATTACACAATCTGGGTGATGGATTACGGTGGGAAGAAGAACCCTCCTCGGATTGATTCTATTCGCTTTGATATTTGGTGTTCTTGGTGGAGCGGGTGTTTCCTCCAGTGAAATAGAAGGTGGAAATGGTATAATTTTGAGCGCTGAGGGTTCCACCAATAATACGGTGATCTGGATACACAATATTTACGAGCTACAGAACATGAGCAACAATCTGTCGGGAAATTATGCACTTGCTAATGACATCAATGCCTCGATCACGAAAACGTGGAATGGAGGAAGTGGATTT
>NJDV01000050.1 GCA_002254765.1 Thermoplasmatales archaeon ex4484_36
ATAGGGTCATGTTGAAGGAGTCCTCTTCAATATAGCCTAGATCGGAGAGGTGAATACCCTTGCCAGCTATGTACCTCTCCATGAAGTGTTTCACGCTGGCGTAGGTTCCTGAAAGCCTTTTCTGTCTCCCCGCGGATGTGGCCTCCACCCCTACTGCGTAGATGTCAAGGGCCGCCTCAGGCAATGAGGTCATATCTCGGGCAGCGGAGGATCGAAGGAGCGATCCCAGTATGTAACCCCAACCGAAAAAGTCCCTCAGATCCTGCCAAATGTACTTCAGGTAGTACTCCGTAGCATTGGCCACAGGAGTTATGAGCCACATGGAGTAGTTCTGAGTCTGAACAGCACCGCCTGTGTTTATGTTCCTGAAAGTGATCTCCTCAGCCGGGAAGGTGGGGCGCTCGGGGTACCAGCAGAAGACTGTAAAGGCTGGTGAGAGGTCAACCTCCTTCCTGAGCACCGCAGGACCCCCGGGGAGGGAAAAGGTATAGCGGATCTCACCCCTCAGCCGAATCTCCCATTTTATCCTGAAGTCGTGGTCGGGGGGTGTGGGTGGCAGAGGTACTCCCCCACAGCGGGTCTCCTCCTCCCAATCACCACCCCCGCGGGTCGGCGTGTTGTTGTAATTTATAAGTTCTGATTCGTTCCTTGAGAGGTCGACGTTGGTATACCAGCCCCGGGGGGTATAGAGGCCTTCAGCCTCAAAGTCTTTTCCCAGGACAAGGTATGTCTGCTCTCTCTTCACTGTGAAGGGGCCCTGAGCGCCCTGGACACCTCTTTGAGCGCCGGGGTGCAGGCCGGTCAGGTTGCCCCAAAAGTCCTGGGGGGCTAGAGAGGCCATCCATGCCGGGTTCGCTGGGTCAAAGGTGGAGTAGGGGTCCCTTGGGTTGGCCAATCCCTTCTCGGAGAGAACGCTTTTTTCGTCAAAGGGATCCACTGTGATGCCCTTCTCCTCAAGAGCCCTGTCGTAGACCAGATAGAGCAGGAGAAGTTCAGATGGGGACAGGAGCCCCCTCTCCTCGGCGCTCCTTAAAAGCTCTCCCATCCTTCTCTTTGTGGCATCCGGGAGTGTGACCCTCCTTGTGAGGTACTCTCTGTACTGCGCCTTCTCTTGCTGGCTCCAGACTCTGAAACCGGTCGGGTTGACCTCTCCATCCGAGGAGAACCCTCTGGAAACGTTGAAAAAGTTCCTCTCTAAGGCTCCAACGGAACCCTCCACCGGGCTGCCGAAGGTCTCCACTTCATAGAGCAGAAGGGCTATGTTCAGGGCGAGTTCAAGGTCCAGGGGGGAGAGGAGCTCGAAGATGCTGTCTCCGCTCCTGGTACCCACACCTAGGGCAGCCCTTGTCCTCACCAGGGCGTTCAGCATATTGGCCAGGTATCCCTCAAGCGTCACCTTGCTACCGCTCGCGAAGGAGAAGAACTCTGATATGGCGGTGAGGTAGGGGGTGTAGTAGTCGAATTGTATCGTCCCTGAGAGCCTCTCGGTCCCCCTCCCCTCCTGAAAGGCGGCAGTGTAGGTTACGTGGAATATTATCCCCCGGGGGGAGGGGGGACCGCTGAGCGGCAGGGCCGCCGGGACCCCCCCTTCACCCCAAAGGAGTGTGTATCTCCCCACCCCAGAGGGGGTGGAGTTGCCAAAGATAGGCAGGATTACGGCGGAAAAATCCTCCAGGCGGAAACGGAAATCTCTGGTCGTGAAAGTTCTGTTCCTTCCGCCCTCTGTAAGTCTTTCCGAAAGCTCTTCAAGTAGTCCTGTGAGACCTGTTGAGTTCTCTGAGAATCCCGGGTCGGCTAGGAGGCGCCCGGTCTCCTCCATTAAATACGCCTCGATTCTGCCTTCCACCGCCGAGACTTCATTGGTCTGGCTGAGCTTACCCTCCTTGCGTCCCTCGGGCAGCGCTGTGATGACCAAAGCGATAACGGAGATGACCGCTAAGGTTATGGAAGGGAGCTGCTTCCGGAACCTCCTCAGCACTATCTCACCTCCAATGAAACAATAACCCCGAGCTCTTCCCCTGAGAAGGTGTAGCGGAAGAGGTGCTGCTGACCCCCTTCAAGGTCCCCGAAGGTTAGGGGTTGGCTGTCCTCCCCGGAGAAGAATATGACCTGATACTTCAGCGGAGAGAAGAGGAAGTCCAGTCGGGATGAGACCTCCTCCCGAAGGTCCTCTGGTACCGTCCCCTCCTTGAGTGCCAGGAGAAGCGCCTCCCCCACAGTCACTGTAGCTCCCCCCGGGTAGCTCAAAGTGGAGTAAAGAAGAGCTGACACGCCCTCCCGGACCTGTTCAGGATCCGGACCCACATCTTCACTTCCCTGATGTGGAGATGCGACCGTAATGATGAGGGCAGTGGCGGCCAGGGCAACTGCGAGGGCCTCCATGGGATGGATAGTAATCTTCAAGGCGCCTCCCCCCTCACCCTGAACTCCAGGATGGCTGGGAGGTACACCCCGGAGTCGTAGAGAAGAAGCCTAGTCTCTCGGCGGTACTCATAAGGGCCACTTAAAGGCCCTTTCTTCAGGTGAAGTTCTTCTCTCCCATACACCTCAATTCTAATCTCAATCCCCATCTTCCCCGTGGGGGCGAACTCCCTCGCCCTGGTGAGGTTTATCGCAAGAACCCCCACATCTCCCCCGGAGAAGACCCCTGCTTCCTGAAGAAACCTTCTGTACTCCCCCTCGGCAGCCTCACGGAACACCTCTTCCCTTCTCTCCTCTGCATACCTGAAGGCTGCCATCACGATGACTATGACCGACAGCGACGTGAGGAGCACCGCTCTCGGGGAGACCTCCCTGTAGCGGGAGAGCACAGAATCCATCTTTTTTTTCGCCATGGGCGGGGTTTACACAGAGCTTTTTATTTATTGTATTTTTGGTTTAAACTTGCACTGCCCCCTCAACACAATTTATATACCCTCACATATAGAGAATACCACATGAGCAAACGCCTCCACCAATGTATCATCCTGACGCTGCTTGTTCTCTCCTCGGCCTATACATCCCTGAAGACTGCATCCGGAGCCAGTTCCTTCCCAGAGGAGTTCGCATCTGAGATCGTCTACCAGTCCCAGACGCCACTTACGGGGGCCCTTGCCATCACCGACCTGAATTCCGACTCCGGCCGAGAGCTTGTCTTCGCCGACTGGAACGGAAAGGTCTTCCTTAAGGAGGAGGGTAAGGAGGGGGCAAGTATAGTATTCAGTGAAGAGCCCGATGAAGAGGGGGAGAACCCTGTAATGGGGATCGAGCAGCCCGGGGGGAACTTCACAAGGGAGAATCAGGTGATGGTTTACGGATACTCGGGCGCCGTGAGGATATTGACCTTTGACGGCTCACTAGCTCTTGAGAGCACCGAGACGGTATTCACCTGGGAGGCCGAGTTATTCGCCATGGCTAAGGGGGATCTTCTTAAGAACGTGAGCGGAGAGGAGCTCTATTTCGGGGACTGGAAGACCCCGCATATAATCGTCCTGTGGAGGGAAGGGGGCCTCTGGGAGCACTTCGTCCTGAACACCTCTGCCCCCGTGAAAAGCCTCCTCTACACCGACTTCGACCCCACTCTCCCCGGGGGCGAACTCTACGCCACCTTGGACTATCCCCAGAATTCCACCCTGATTGAAATATGGATGAACAGCAGCGGGGGTATCGTTCAGAAGAGCCTTCTTACGGACCGCTTCCTCCTGACCAACGTGAAGGAGGCCAACCTGCTGGACGACGACCAAGGAGCGGAGCTTGTGGTCACGAGCCTCTCCGGAAAAGCATATCATCTGAGCTACTCCGGAGGAGTGCTCAGAGAAGAGGTCATATATGATACCGAAGGGGAAGGAGGACTTGAGGGCCTCTCCACTGGCCCCCTCAGTGTGGACGGGGAGGTGAACGTGACCGTCATGACAGGGTACTCCAACATCCTCGCCCTGGGGATCGAAGTGAGTGGGAATATAGAGACAAGGGTAGTCTGGAGCTCTCCCAACATAAAGGAGTTCGAGCTCGCCGGAGTGCTGATAGGAGATTTTGACTCCATAATTGAAGGGAACGAGATATATGTCACCGCTTACACCGGCTACATTGCCAAGATATACTACGCGGAGGGGATGGTAAGTCTTAAGATTTTAGACGAGGAGGGAGAGCCCGTTGACCGCCTTGAACTCTACCCAGGATATCTCTCATGCTACACCCTCTCTGCCACCATCTATACCCCTGGGAACATATCTGGAAGGATAATAATAAAGGGAGATAACTCAACCATATTCACACGGCTTTTAGATGAGGTCACGGCCACACCTGAGTTCCCGCTCTCATGCACCCTTTTCATTGAGCTCCTCCCGGAGACGCCGGAGGGGAACTATACCCTCTATGTGTTCATCAACCACTCCGGGAATTCTTTCCTCTTCACCTACCCGGTGGAGGTGAAGAAAGTTAAGATCGAGGAGCTTATGGTGGAACCGGAGGTGGTAGACATTGACCTCTTCGTGGACGACCCGGTGAAGGTGGATGTCACCTTCAGGGTAAATACTACCCCTATCTACAGATTCCTCCTCCCCTCCGTGGCCGTTGTCGGAGCCCCCGGGGCCCTCAATTATTCAGTGGAGTCTCGCAGTGATTCGGTGAAGATCGCATTCACCATCAACGGTTCGAGGGAGCCCTCTGCCCTCCCAGGGAACCATACCTACATCCTCAACATCAGCGTTGCTGACCTCTCCCAGGAGGTCGCTGTGAGGGCACACGTTTTCAGCTTGCGGGAGGTCATCCGGGTGAAAGTAAAGGGCATCCAGCCCGGTAGCAAATATATACTCATTGAAGTGAACACCACCTCTCCCCTTCACTCCGACCTGAAGCTCTTTGCTGGAATGAGAAGAGGTGGAGTAGGTGGTGGACCCTACGAGTCCTTCACCTTGAAAGGGGAGGGCGGGGAGGTGCTCCTCACATTTCCAGACTAAAAGGACCCTGGAGGAGTGATAATGAAAAGGATAGTCATAGGTGCAGACCACGGCGGATACCACCTGAAGGAATTCCTTAAAGAGAGACTCGGGGATGAGGGCTACCTCTTGGAAGACGTGGGGGTGCTAGAGTTCAAGGATGTAGACTACCCGGATATCGCCTTCAAGGCGGCGGAGAAGGTCTCCCGGGGGGAGGCGGAGGGGGGGATACTCATATGCGGGACCGGCATAGGAATGTGCAACGCTGCCAGCCTTGTGGAAGGCGTGATCGCCGCCCTCTGCACCAACGAGTATATGGCAAGGATGAGTCGGCTGCACAACGCGGCCAACGTGCTCTGTCTGGGAGGAAGGGTCGTCGGCCCTGAGCTCGCCTGGTCCATCGTGAAGGAGTGGCTTCAGACGGAGCCCTTAAACGATGAGAAGAGGATAAGGAGAAGGGGGAAGATTGAAAAGTATCGAAAGGAGAAGGGGTGAAGATAGATGCAGGAGATATGGACAGAGAAGTACAGGCCCAAGACTCTAGAGGAGGTGGTAGGACAGGAGGAGATCGTCAAGAGGCTGAAGTCCTACGTTAAGATAAAAAACATGCCCCACCTCCTCTTTGTGGGACCTGCTGGCACGGGGAAAACCACCTGTGCCATAGCCTTGGCAAGGGAGATGTACGGTGAGGAGCTCTGGAGGCAGAACTTCCAGGAGCTCAACGCCTCCGATGAGCGGGGGATACAGATCGTAAGGACGAAGATAAAGGATTTCGCCAGGACAGCCCCTTTCGGGGAGGCGCGATTCAAGATACTCTTCCTTGATGAGGCCGACGCCTTAACTGCGGATGCCCAGGCAGCCTTGAGGAGAACCATGGAGAGGTACTCCAGCACCTGCAGGTTCATACTCTCCTGCAACTACTCCTCGAAGATCATTGACCCCATCCAGTCGAGGTGTGCCGTCTTCCGCTTCACCAAACTGAGGGCAGAGGACGTGAAAAAGCTGATGCTGAGAATAGCAGAGAAAGAGGGTCTTGAGATAACAGATGATGCCTTGGATACCCTGCTTTACATATCCGAAGGCGACATGAGGAAGGCCATAAACACCCTTCAGGTAGCAGCGAGCTTCTCAAATAAAATAGACCCCGAGGTGCTCTACAAAAGCACCTCCACCGCAAGGCCCGAGGAGGTGAGAAAGCTCCTCACCGACGCGGCAGAGGGGAGGTTTGTGGATGCTAGGAACACCCTCTCCGAGATTTTCAACACCTATGGGATGGGGGGGGAAGACCTGATAAAGCAACTCCACCGTGAAATATACAGAATGACCTTTCCCGACGATATGAAGGTGAAGATTATAGAAGCCCTCTCGGAGTGCGAATACCGCATCGTGGAGGGGGGTTCGGAGAGGATACAGCTGGAGGCCTTCCTGGCTAGGTTAAGCTACCTCTCCGGGGGGAAGATAGGCTGAAGCGCTACTGAAGCGATGCCACGTAGAGGGCTGTCTCCCTTACGGCCTCCTCGGAGGTGAAGGTGGGCCTCCATCCCAGCGATTTTATCTTGGAGTTGTCCAGCCTCATGAACTTCACATCACCCTTCCAGCCTCTGCCGTCCTCCGTCACTTTTCTGTATTTAAATCGCACACCCTCAAGGCCCATGGCCTCCACAACTATCTCTGCGATCCTCTTCACGTCCACCCAATCGTCGGAGCCTATGTTGAAAACGTCCACCTGCCTGGAGCACCTTTTCTCCGCAACGAGCATGGCCTCAACGCAGTCCTTCACGTGCACATAGGACTTCCTCTGGGTGCCGTCCCCCAGTATTTCAAGCTCTTGAGGGTTCCGCCTCAACTTATTTACAAAATCGTAGATAACTCCGTGGGTAAGCCTTGGGCCAACGCAATTTGCGAAGCGGAATATAAGGGAGTGGAAACCAAAATAGTGAGAGTAGGAGGAAAGAAGAGCTTCGGCACCAAGCTTTGAAGCGCCGTAGTGGGATATGGGAAACAGCGGGGCGTAGGTCTCAGGGGTTGGTATCACCTCCGCATCTCCGTAGACCGCGGACGTTGAGGTGAAGAGTATGGTCCGCGCCCTTCCTGAGTCCTTCATGGCCTCAAGGACACTTCTTGTGGCGAGAAGATTCTGCTCGATGTGTATCCAGGTGTCGCTCTCGCCGATTCTCACCTCCGGGTTGGCGGCTAGGTGGTAGACAACCTCCACCCCCCCCATAAACTCCTTCAGCTCCTCGGTTCTGAGGATGTCCAATTTATGGAAATCCATATTCGGGTGGTCCATCACTCCCTCAAGGTATTCTAGCTTGCCCGCGGAGAGGTCATCGACGACAGCAACCTCTCTTCCCCTCTTGAGGAGCTCCTCAACCAGATGGCTTCCGATGAAGCCTGCCCCTCCGGTAACCAGAACTCTTTTTCCTGTCATCTTCCGGCCTCCTCTCTTTTCACCACCACCCCAAGGGCCCCCAATTTTACGTATTTTAAAATGTTGCTCGAGAGGAAGCCTATAAGAAAGGTGCCGAGCAGAGCACCTGTCACAACGGCGGCTAACACCTTATAAGGGTTCATT
Source organism: Thermoplasmatales archaeon ex4484_36 (assembly GCA_002254765.1). Lineage (GTDB taxonomy): Archaea > Thermoplasmatota > Penumbrarchaeia > Penumbrarchaeales > EX4484-36 > EX4484-36. The sequence goes on from NJDV01000050.1 coordinate 7,492, forward strand.
CCGATCAACCGCCCTATCACGGTGGCACCGGCCCCCCCAGTGCCTTGAAAGGGGATCATCACGAAGAGAACCAGCGCCGTGAAGGCAAACTTGGAGAGGATCCTTGACTGAGAGATAACCTTCCTCCCCCTTCTTTCAACGAGCCTGAGCAGGTGTCCGAAGAAGGGTATCTTCTTGGCATAGTCGTAGTTCCAGATGAGGAAGAGGGAGACCATAGAATCTATGAATGAAAAATGATAATATCACGCGTTTTCTTCTGAAGGTCCGTTGTGAGAAACCTTCTGAAGCCTGCCTCCTTTTCAGCCTCCACGGATGCGGTGATTGAGGGCGTTCTATTTAACCGTTTTCAGGTTCTCTCCTCACTTGCTTAAGGTCGGGATAATCCTTTAAATAACATTCTCCCCTTCAGCGCCGTATGCCCTCCACGAACTCCTTGAAGAGAATCAAGCTCTTTGAGAAGCTCCCCCCCATATTCTGGGTGGTCATCACCTTTGAGCTTATGGAGAGGGCGGCCTACTATGGTATGCTGGCCATATTGCCCTACTACGCCAGGTACACCCTCGGCATCCCTGCCGGAAGGGTAGGGGTCATAACAGGAGTGATGATGCCCTTCCTCTATCTCCTCCCCATATTCAGTGGGGCCCTGGCAGAGAAGTTCGGCTACAGAAGGCAGATGCTCTTCGCCTTCGGCTTCCTCTCTACAGTCTATTTCCTCATCCCCCGCCTCTCATCCTTCGAGCTTCTCGTTCTTGGTTATATGGCTATAGGTTTCGGCATAGGCTCCTACAAACCCCTTATCTCCTCAACCATCGGGAAGGCTACGCCGACTGAGGAGAGAAACCTAGCCTTCAGCCTCTACTATTGGGTGGTGAACCTTGGAGCCGCCATAACACCGGCTATCTTCGCTTTCACATTCCCCCGCTCCGCCTACGTCTACGCCTATTACGTAGCCTCATCCCTTCTATTCGCGGACTTTGTCCTCTGCTTCTTTTTCTTCAAAGATGCGACTGAGCCCGACCGCACACTCACTGTGAAGAGATCCGTCCTAAATATCTGGGAGGTTGTTAGGGACCTGAAGTTCGCCGTTTTACTTCTCATCATAGCGGGCTTCTGGTTCATGTACGCTATGAACAACGTTGTGGTGGTCCTCCACGGGCTTGAGTTCGGTGTGCTCCCCGCATGGTTTCCGCCAGCAGGTGTAGCGGTGTTCAACCCACTGACCATAGTCCTGGCAGGTCCCCTCCTAAGTAAGGCCGTGGAGAAGGTGGACACTTTAAAGGCGATGCTCACCGGGGTTATAATATACATCATAGGCATTTGTGTCCTCGGCTTCATACTCGACTTCTATGCCTTCGTCATTGGGATCATCGTCCTTTCCATGGTAGAAGGATGGTAGCCTATGA
>NJDV01000051.1 GCA_002254765.1 Thermoplasmatales archaeon ex4484_36
TTCTTTGAGCAGCGGGGGCACCGGTATCTGCCCTTCTTCATTTTTTCGATCTCAAGAATTCTGTTCTTAACGCTGACGCCGTAGCGTGCGCCGAAACGTGCAGTCGAACCGCGCTTCTTGGTTCTTCTTGACATCTCCACCTACCCCACGGGGATATGCCCAACGCTCAATCAAATATAAAACTTACTCCTCCTTCCCCGCCCTCTCAATCTCCCAGAGAAGCGAACGGAGCTGCCTGCCGAACCTGATGGACTTCTCTATGCACTCCTCCACCTCCTTAAGCGAGAAGCCGCCACCTATGCCTTTCTGCATGGCTCTTATGTTGCCGTCTAAGTCCGTCGTCACCGTGAGGCGGGATCTTGCCACGCTCTCCTCCTCCGCCGTGGGGTCAACTGCTATGGCCTTTCCCAGCTTAACGAAGGTTGTTGAGATAGGAATCTCCCTCAACTTCAGGGGGTGATTCTCACCAAGCCCGTAGGTCTCTGCCGGAACAACCGCAGTCTCAAGGGCCTTCACAGCCCCGATGGTCCCTGCATCAAAGAGGTTGCCATCGTAGTCTAGAACGTGTATGTCTATGAAAAGGACCCACACCTTCTCCCCGGGGGTGATAACAAGGTCCTCTAGGGGAAGGGCCCCGCTCTCCCTTATCCCTCTATCTATAACTCTTGCCATCTCTATCGCCTCGGCCCCTGGGGGCCCAGGCTCAATAAAGGGGGAGGCCATGGGTATGAGCTCTAAGTTGGTTGTCATGACCCCCTTATCGGGCGAATCGGGATAGGGCTCCCCCGGCTGCATCTTTATGCCAACAACCACCTCCGTGTTTCCCAGCCTCACCCGGGCGGAACCCTCAGCGGTCCCGATGACTCCGGTCTCTACTGTTATGTCCCTGAACTGGTCAAGTACACGGCCGTCCCTTCTCTTCCCCTTCTCAGCCAGGCGAAATATGTACTCCCTTGTAAGCTCCGATATAACGTTATAGTGCATTCTCATCCCTCCATGAACTCTTCACCCATCTCCAGAAGCTCTGTCTCCGGAACCTCCTCTTCAGCGGTCTCCTCTGCCACCTCTTCGGCCTCCTCTCCCAGGGGGGCCTCTTCTTCCGGTGCCTCCGCCTCTTCCGGGGCCCCCTCCTCAAGAAGTTCTGTCTTCTCAGAGGGGATCTCTGTTCTCTCAACCGCCGACTGAAGGGTTTCCTTGTCAAGAAGTTCCTCGGTTCTCACCATATATTTCTCCATGAGGGCCTTCTTCTGTAGTTCATATATAGTTTTGCACGCATCGTAGGCCATCTTCAGGCCTTCCTTCACCTCCTCCGGCGTCATTTTTCCGTCCATCTGAAGCAGAACGAGCTCCCCGGTCCGGGGGATTATAGCTATGGGCATATCCGCCTCGCCGAGGTTGTCCTCCTCTTTGAAAAGATCGAGTACGACCTTGCCCCCCACTTTGCCCACAGCGCATGCGGGTATCAGGTCCCGCATGGGTATCCCCGCATCGGCAAGGGCCACGCTCGCCGCTGTTAGTGCAGCGCACCTGGTGCCGGCGTCTGCCTGGAGAACCTCCAGGTAGACGTCTATGGTTGTCCTCGGAAACCTCTCAACGAGAACCACGGACTCTAGGGCTTCTGAGAGGACCTTGGATATCTCTATGGACCTTCTGTCCGGGCCGGGCCTTTTCCTGTCCTGCACGGAGAAGGCGGCCATGTTGTACCTGCACTGCACTATCGCCCTCTGGGGGTTCTGTAGGTGGCGGGGGTGAACCTCTCTGGGGCCGTAAACCGCAGCTAGCACTTTGTTCTTACCCCATTCCACATATGCTGAGCCGTCGGCCCTGTGGAGCACTCCAGCCATTATCTTGATGGGGCGTAGCTCGCCGGGTAGTCTTCCGTCGAGCCTGCGACCCTTTTCGTCTAACAGTACTATCTCCTGGTTATCCGTTCCCATATAAAAACCTCCGTAACTTCTTCCCTAGCTTTCTCTTTCCATATCCTACATTTCTCAACGCTTCATCTCCTGGAGGATGTCTCTCTTGCCCTCTCAACATCAGCAGCACCACCGCCCAGTCTCTCCGCGACCTCCGCAGTAAGGCCGCTGAAATGAGAGTGGTTTTCTATATACTTTAAGACCTCCTCCACCGCTCTTATCTTTTCCATATCCCCAGATATCCAAATCCTTCCGTTCTGTCCAACTATTATCTGGCACTTGCTAAGGCTCTTGATCATAGCTATCATGGAGCCTTTGCGGCCTATCACCCTGGGGATCTTGGAGGGGGCAATGGTTGTTATGACCCCCCCATGAAGCTTCTTCAGTCCTGGCCCCTTCATGGTAACCTGAACATGGGAGGTGTCGTCCTTGTACAGTATCTTCAGGGCGGCCACGTCTCCCACCTTGAAATACCTCCCCGTGGCACCGAAGTCCACCTTCCAGGGAGTCTCTGTGATGTGAAGGGGAGCCGGATTGGGACCGTTTATGTCAAAGAGCCATGTGGTCGGTCCCAGATCCATTACGATTCCTATGACCAGATCTCCCTCTTTAGGATCGTATTTTCCGGAGAGCGGAATGATGTTTATGGTATTTTTCCCTTTGATATTCCTAATCTCCTTGAGACCCAGCTTCGTGGCGTAGTACCTATCGCCGTCCCTGTACACCCACCTACCGGCTCTGTAGGCTCCTTCTGCCACAAGCTGACCGGGGATGACAATTTCTCCTTTCAGCTGTTTTATCTCTCCTGCCGAAATCTTCTCCATAACTATCACAACCTTATCCATCTATTTCAGTATCCTAGTCTCTATCTCGCCGTGTGTCTTTTTGTTTATGACGTCAAAGAAGTCTCCCTGCATCCCCGCAGGTATCTCCACAAGACACATCCAGTTTCCATCCTTGTCCCATTCCTCCCTAAGAATCTTTCCCATACCCCTCACCTCACCATATATCTTGCCCATAAGTTCCCCGGGGCATTTTATTGCGACCTTTACCTTCTCAATCCTTATGGGAATGACACGACTGAGCGCATGCATTATATCCTGGATCTGCTCCTCCACCTCCTTGAAGGGGTCTATATGAACCTTGGCCTCCTCCATGGCCGCCTTGAGTCTCTGGGGGGGATGAGGGGTGCCTGTCTGGGGGTTTATGCAGTTCCGCGCTAGGAAGGCTATAATCTGGTTTTCTTTCTCCTCCCTCAGCCTCCGGCGCTGCTCGGTGGTGAGGTGAATCTCACCCTCCCTGATTATTCTCTCAGCGATTGTGAGGAAATCTGCCTTACCGAAGTACTCCTCTATCAGGTGCTCGGACGCTCGTTCGCCCTTTCTGGCATCTTTGAATACTGCATCTATCACAAAGTGATCCTCGCTCAGCTCCACCTCCTCGCCCCTCTTTATCCTGAAAGCCGCCTCAGGTTCGACGAGGATTTCAAATCGGTTACCATCCTTCTCATACCTTGCAATGATGGCATCATCCAGACTTACCATGCGAAAACCCCCATGGAACCCACCAATTACTTCTTCTTGAGGACCTCTCCCAGGTACTTTCCGACGTCCTTTTTCGGAAGTTTGTGGAACTTCACATCCTTCTTGACTAGGGCGATCTCAACAGAGTTTTCGGAGAGCTCCTCCTCCGCCGCCGCCTGAAGTGCCTCAAGGCCCAGCTTTATCGCGGATGCCTGGGGCATCTTCTCGCGGTACTTCTCCTCGAATATTTCAAGAACGATGTTCCTGCCGGCACCTATAGATGACGCCTTATAGGCCATCATCGCCCCGGAGGGATCGGTCTCATAGAGGTGAAGTCCCAGATGATCTACCCCTGCCACGAGAAGTGCAGTTCCAAAGGGTCTCACCCCGCCGTACTGGGTATAGGTTTGTTTATAATCACATATTTTCTTCACCAGGGTCTCAACCAGTATGTTCTCGTTGTACGTTATCTTGTTTATCTGGGCCTCAATTCTAGCCCTGTCAACGAGGACTCTGGCATCCGCAACAAGGCCGGAGGTGGCACATCCGATATAGTCATCCAGCGTGAATATCTTCTCAATGGCCTCCGGCTCTATCAGTCTGGATGTTACTCTCTTATCCACTATCAGAACTACCCCATCTCTGAACTTAAGCCCTACGGTGGTGGTGCCCCTCTTAACAGCCTCTCTGGCATACTCTACCTGGAAGAGCCTTCCATCGGGAGAGAAAACAGTTATTGCCCGATCATATGCCATATTTCCCGGTTGCATTTCCATCCCTCTTTTTTAATACACCATCCAGTCTTTTTTTCCTTCTTTGAGGGGGCATTATAAACCATCATAGATTATATATTTATTGGGAGCAATCTCCCAGACATGAAGTGCTCAAGGTGTGGGAGCGATGCAGTGATCTTCTACCCCCAGAGCAGACAGGCGCTCTGCACTGAGCACCTACAGGAGTACCTTCTGCGGAAGGTGACAAGGGCGATCAGAAGGTTCAAGATGCTAGAGAGGGGCGAGAAGGTTCTGGTGGCTGTCTCCGGGGGAAAGGATTCACTCCTTCTGTGGTATCTTCTCAAAGAACTGGGACACACCGTGGAGGGGGTTCATATAAACCTGGGCCTGGGGGACTACTCAAAGCTCTCGGAGGAGGTCAGCAGGAGATTCGCCGAACGGATAGGGTGCCGACTTCAGGTCATCGGGGTAGAGGAAGACTACGGCATTAATATAGTGGGCACCTCCCGAAGGCTTCACAGGCCTCCCTGCTCCGTGTGCGGCACGGTAAAGAGGTATGTTCTGAATAAGGCTGCTGTAGAGAGCGGCAGCGTTCTGGCGACCGGACACAATCTGGATGACGAGGCTGCCACACTGATGGGAAACATACTTTCCTGGAACCTAGAACAACTAAGAAGGGCCTCCCCCGCCCTCCCCTCAAACCACCCCAAGCTCGCGAGGAGGATTAAACCTCTCATTTACATCACGGAGAAGGAGAGCGCCACCTTTTGCCTCGCCAGAGGAATTGAATACGTACTTCCGGAGTGCCCCTACAGCTTAGCTGCAAGACTTGCAGTTGTGAAGGATGCCCTAGCAAGAGTTGAGGATAAGAGCCCGGGGACACTGCTTAATTTTGTGGACTCCTTTTACAGAAAGAGGCCGGAATTCCTCCGAAGTATTTCATTCTGGCCTTCTTTATTGTTCCCGTGACACCAATCGTTCTTAAGGTGGTCTTCCCCTGTCCCCCCGCCCACCTCAGCTCAATGTTCAGATATTCTACTGCCTTCTCCTTTGATCTGTGATCTGTTCTTATAATGGCCTTTTTGCCATCATAGTAGATGAGCCAGAGCTCACCTCCACCTTTAAAGCTCTTCAAGTAGTCCACAAGCTCCCTCTGGCTCAGCCCCCCCTCGACCTCCACGATTACATACCTCCTTCTCTTATCCCTCACCATTTTAAAACACCGTTTTTAACCGGTGAGACCTCCATGCAGAGGGGTGTTCTGTGAAACCCCTGTTCTAAACAAGGTGTTTGGGATGAAGTGCAGATGGCTGACCCTGCTCGTGATGGCTCTACTTTCTCTTACTATATTTGCTCAGTTGCCCGCACCCTCCTCCGCTGCCCCTGGAGATATCGACCAGGAGCCAAACCCCACACCAAGAATACTTCAAACGGTGAACATATACGTGAACGTAGACGGTGAGCTGACTCCTGAGGTGCCCGATGAGAGGCAGACTGATCCCCAGGTGAGGGGCATACCTAGCAAATACACGAGAACGGGCCTTTTCGGGCTCGGCATCCTTCCCTTTATACAGATGGAATGGGCTATCGTTGGCAAATTTGAGAGCAAGCCACTACGACAGCCGATGTACATGGGGGGCAGGATAACCTTTGTGATGTGGGCAAAAACGAATACGGGATCGGCAACGTCCGATTTCCGCTTCACTCTCTTCAGGGAAGGTGAAGAGCTGGTAAGGGTTGATGTGCAGAATCAGAACATCGCCTCAGAGCCAGTCCGGATAACCGCAGTGGGATCCTTGGGGCAGCAGAACGACACTTTCATGCCGGCAGGCACAAGGCTGATCCTTCAGATAGAGGCCCGCACCCAGTATGACAACGCTGTCATGCTTTACGGAACTTCAAGATATAACACCGGCTTCACTTTCAACGCAAATCCACTTGACATCCTCACTGCCACAATGTCTAAGAAGTCCGTAAGCATGGAGTACACCGACGCCTTCAATGTGCCCGTGAACAGGATGTTTTATCAGTGTCTGATTGACGGGTATATCCTCTCCGCCCACAGGATTGAAACCGAAATGAACACCACATCCTTTGCCTGGAAGGTGAACTGGATATATCCCATGGACCCGGGTGACCACCACGTGGAGATTCGAGTAGGTTATGACCCCTCTGGCGCTGGGAACGTGACAGAGTTTTTCGACCTCACCATAAGAATAGTGAAGGAGAGTCGTTTCGTAAAATTTGTTCGCACAAACTCAGAGGGAGATTCGACCAAAAAGAAAGCTTACGCGGGCAGAGAAGAGGGAGCTGAAGAGGGAGAGAAAGCTCAAGAAGAAGGCAAGAAAATTGAGGAAAAAGGGAAAGCTCCCCGCAGATGTGGAGCTCGGCCTGTGAGTGAGAAAAGCTACAGTGTCGGGTTTGAACCCTCTGCTCTTGGTGAGGAGCTACATCCACTCACACTATTTGTTAAAAAATGGGGAGGTTCGTTTCAACAGATCCTAAGCCTGTAGATTGCGTTCCGCCTTTTTCTCTGTTTTGCCCACCCTTGCATTTCCTAGGGGAGGGGGGTGGAGTAGTTCAGCAGGGGGATAGGGAGGTGTCACATATTTTCAATGTCTCTACCCCTGAGAGCCACCCGTGGGCTTCACGGGTGGGCGAGCATAAGGGGGACGTGGGGCCACTGGATATCGTTGAGGCGGGCGGGCACCCCGGGCAGCCATCTGCGGGGGGGCAGCAGGGACCCCAGGGGCACGAGGTAACGTCCCACCAGGCGGCGGAAGCGGCCTGCCAGGCACACCAAAACCTGTCGGCGCCCCCGAACCCGTCGGCGCCCCCGGAAGCGGTCGGATGACCGGGGCCGGGGCAGTAGGCATCCCTCTGGGAACTCCAGGGGCACCTGATACCCCAGGCGCTGGCGGAGGAGCCCTCTCCTTCAACTTGTCCCCCACCCTCAAAAACACCCGCCCCACCTTATCAACAGGTATCTTCCTGTATAGCTCCTCCCTCCTCCTCTCCCTCTCCTTCATCTTTCGGTAATACTCTATCATCTTCTCCCTGTCACCCTCCGCCGCAACCCTCTCCCTCCAGTCCCTTACATAATACATCGTAAGATAGCCAAATATCCCCGCCACCACAAGAAGCGCTATCACACCACCTATACCCACCCCACCACCACCTCCACTCACCCTCTCCGGCCCCTCTATCTCCGGATAACCTACCTCCGGATCCGTATCATCCTCATCATACCTCGCATCTACTCCATCACGATCCTTGTCCTCACGTATCTCGGGATTGTACGGCCAGTCATCTATGTTGTCTCCCCATCCATCACCATCACTGTCCAACCACTCCCCCTTATCCTCCGGAAACGCATCCCCATTATCACCCCATCCATCACCATCACTGTCCAACCACTCCCCCGGATTGTACGGAAACGCATCCTCATCATCAGGAACACCATCACCATCACTGTCCAATACCTCACCCCTACCAGGCAATACCGTCACATTAACCACGTACTCCGACGAATAAACCTCACCATCGTACGCCCTCGCATATATCCGCAAAACACCACCCACCTCCTCCTCCGGCAGTATCACCGTTATACCCCAATCACTCGTACCCGTCGCCTTCACCCACTTACCCCCATCACCTACCCTCACATACACCGCCTCCAAACCCTCCACATCATACGCCTCACCCTTTATCGTCAAATCCCCCACCCTCACACCAGACCCCTCACTCGGATACGATATCCTCACCCACGGAATATCGTTCACACCCCTCACCTTTATCACCACCACCCCACGAGCACTCAATCCATCCTCATCCGATACCTCCACATATACCTCACTCCACCCTACCCAGTTCTCCACCATAACCTCCACCCACAGATTACCCTCTCCGTCCACATCCACATCCACCACTGATCGGTTCGTCCAACCCATTACCCTAAAACTCAAATCCCTAAGCTCATCATCTATATCCCATACATAATCATACAAGTTCAATAACAATACCCTACCCGCATCCTCCTCCACCTCCACCTCTATCCTCTCATCCAACCAGTACGGCCCATCATTCACCCCCCTCACCGTAAGCAACGTCTCCTGATACACCACATAATTCACACCATCATCACTCGCATACACCCTCACAGGCACACCACTACCATACCAGTCTCCCCCACACGACACATACAGCTCATCCCCCTCAAAATATACCTCCACATCCTCTAACTCACATATCCAATACCTTCACCACACTGTCCTCCACACCCTCTAAATAAGGCAGCGCATCATCACCAACCTCCGGTAAATCATTCACCGGAAGCACCCTTATACAAAACTCATTCGACACACTCCACCTCTCACCCGCACCACCAGGACCTCCGTTGTCACCCACCCTCACCCTCAACCGTACCTCCCCATTCCAGTTCTCTACAACTGGATACGCCAAAAGCTTGTGCCCGTCTATCAGGTC
>NJDV01000052.1 GCA_002254765.1 Thermoplasmatales archaeon ex4484_36
GGACCCCACAGGCTGGAGGTGAGGGCCTACGACGGCTCCCTCTACACCGGTGTAGCTGTAATCAACATAACCGTTATGGTCATGCCCCTAGACAGTGACGGGGACGGACTCCCCGACTACAGGGAGGAGGAGCTGGGCACCTCCCCCTTCAACCCCGATACAGACGACGATGGGCTCCCGGACGGTATTGAGGTGGATACCAGCGATGGTGTGGCTACAGACCCTACAAACCCCGACACCGACGGAGACTTCCTTCTGGACGGGATGGAGGATATAAACCGCAACGGAAGGGTGGATAAAGGTGAAACTGATCCGCTAGACCCAGATACCGACGGCGACGGTATCCCAGACGGGAAGGACCCCTCCCCCCTGGAGCCCGAGAAGAAGAGAAGCAACGTTGACTTTATCCTCTGGACAGAGGTCCTCCTCCTTGCTGTTCTCATAGTAGCCCTTCTTCTGGTGGTGATCAAGAGGTGGAGAGGAAGGTGATACCGCCTAAGGGCGGCTACCCCGGGGGAGCCGCCGTACGGTTCATCTACCGGGGAGAGCAAAAGCACCTTTTCCTCATACCCTACGTGAAGGGATTAGTTAGGGAGGGGGAGAGGGTCAGACGCCTCTTGGAGGAGGCCCGTCCGGAGGTCCTGCTTCTCCACATATCTCCGGAGGAGCTGGAGGGACTTAAAGATCTTGTAGAAAACCACCGGAAGGTAGGCAGGGAGGCCTTATCAGCCGCCGACAGCGTCTATCTTGCGGTGCTCGAAGTGTACGGGGAAGTAGAGCTCCCCTCCCCCTCCCTCCGGGCGGCACTTGAGTACGGCCTGAGAGAAGGTAAGCCCGTGAAGGGGGTGGACATAAGTGAGGCAGATTTCACAGAGCTCTATCTGAAGCACGTCAGCTTCCTCACCCGCCTGAGAAGGGATAGGGCTCTGAAGGGAGCCTTAAGATATCCCTTACCCCCAGGGAGGCCTCAGGAGGCCCTCATGATACTCGACAGAGAGGTCATGAAGCTTAAGGGTTTCAGGACTGTTGAGAGTGAGAGAATGAAGTGGCAGGGGAGAGCGGTTTTCAGGGAGGCCCTTCGTTGGAAAAGGGCGGCCTTCCTTCAGGAGGTGGAGAGGGCAGAGGAGAGTCTTGCAGAGCTGCTGAGGCGCGCCGAGAAAAGGGGGGAGGCGGTGGAGGTAGAGAGGTTCCCAGAGGAGGGACAGGAAGAATAGTTTTTATATAGGCTGTGTTATTAGGGCCCGCTACAAACAAGTGGAGTGGTGTTGGGAGATGAAGGTGCCAAAGACAGTGAAGACCTACTGTCCGTATTGCGGGAAGCATACGGAGCACGAGATATCGAAAGTGAAGAAGAGAAAGGCCTCGGAGCTCAAGTGGGGTCAGCGGAGATTCAGACGCGTCACAGCGGGCTACGGCGGTTTCCCTAGGCCCAAACCGGAGGGGAGGGAGAAGCCTACAAAGAGGTATTACGTGAAGTACACCTGTAAGGTCTGCAAGAAATCCCACAACGTTGAGGGGAAGAGGGCCAAAAGATTTGAGATTGTGGAGGTCTGAAGATGGCTCTTCAGGAGAGAGATGTCGTACCGATGCCAACGTCCCGCTTTCTCAAGGTCACCTGTCCAGACTGCGGAAACGAGCAGGTGATATTCTCAAAGGCTTCAACCCGGGTCCTCTGCCTTGTGTGTGGCTCCACCTTGGCAACACCCACCGGGGGGAAGGCGAAGATAGAAGGCAAGGTTGTGGAGGTGCTCGATCAGAAGAGCATGTCCAGATGATGAGGTAATAAAATGGTCAGCCCTGTGGAACAGATAGAGGAGGGCGAACTGGTCATAGGGACCGTAAAGAAAGTGAAGAACTTCGGTGCCTTTGTTAATCTGGATGAGTACCCCGGGGTGGAGGGATTCATACACATAGCAGAGGTGTCCTCCGGGTGGGTGAAATACATAAGGGATTTCATAAGGGAGGGGCAGAAGGTCGTCTGTAAGGTCCTCTCTGTGGACCCCAATAAGAGATACGTCGAGCTCTCCCTGAAGCAGGTGAACGAGCACCAAAGGCGGGAGAAGATACAGCAGTGGAAGAACGAGCAGAAGGCGCGTAAGCTCATGGAGCTTCTCGCAGAGGAGCTCAACACCACCAGCGATGCCCTAATGGAGGAGTTTGGATGGAACCTGGTGGAGGAGTTCGGCTCCCTTTACACCGCCATGGAGCAGGCATCTGCCAACGAAGAGGTTATACGCTCGAAATATAGCGGCGTGTGGGTGGAGCCCTTCCTAAAAATCGTCAGGGACAACGTGGTCCCTCCCTTCGTGGTAATCTCTGGCAACATCACCCTTTCGATAAAGGACCCCAGGGGAATCGAATACATAAAGAGGGCCCTTGAGGAGGGGGAGAAGACGGGGAAAAAGCACACTCCCGAGGGGGTAGACGTTGAGATTAAGTACCAGGGCGCCCCCAACTACCTCATAAGGGTGAGGGCACCGGATTACAAAACCGCAGAAAGCGTCATACAGGAGGTAGCGGAGAGCGTCATCGGCACAATCAGGAAGGCGGGCGGGGAGGGGTGTTACACAAAGAAGAAGTAGGATTATGAGGTCTAAAATCAAAAGATGTCCCTCCTGCAGGATATACACCCTGAAAGACATCTGCCCAAGATGCAACCAGTCTACCGTTTCAACCTTTCCACCGAGGTTCTCTCCCGAGGATCGCTGGGGAGAATATAGAAGAAGGGAGAAGCTTAAGAGGTTAAAGGGGGTGAGTGAATGAGAGAGTTCGAGTTCAAGATGTATGAACTGCCCGAGTTGAATAGCCCCATACTCGTAGAGGGGCTGCCCGGGGTGGGAAACGTTGGAAAACTGGCCGCGGAGCACCTTATAGAACAGGTGGACGCAAAGCTCTTCGGTGAGATCTTCTCCGTGGACTTTCCACCACAGGTCACCGTGGGGGAGAAGGGGCTCATAAGCGAGGTGAAGAACAGCCTCTATTACAAGAGGTTTCCCAAGAAGGACAACGACCTGATCATCCTTGTGGGAGACTATCAGGGGCTTACACATCAGAGCCAATACAGATTCGCCTGGTCCATGATCGAACTAGCTAGGGAGCTTGGTGTGGAGAGAATCTTCACGCTCGGCGGCTACGGCGTGGGCAGGCTGGTAGACTCCCCAAGGGTCCTGGGCGCCAGCTCAGACCCCATGATGATAGACGAGCTTAAGGAGCTGGGCGTCATATTTAATGAAGGGGAGCCCGGAAGCGGCATCGTGGGTGCCTCAGGGCTCCTTCTGGGCATCGGAAAGCTTTTTGGGATATACGGGGCCTGCCTGATGGGGGAGACCTCAGGCTACTTCGTGGACCCCAACTCGGCCAAGGCGGTGCTGAAGGTCCTGACCTCCTACCTTGAGATTGAGATAAACTTCGAGGAGCTAGAGGACAAAGCCCGGAGGGTGGAGGAGATAACCGAGCAGATAAAGAGCGTGGAGAAGCAGTTCTCCAAGGAACCCTCCCAAGAGGATCTCAAATATTTCGGGTGAAGGGGCGGCTCCCAGAGCAGTTTCACTGCTAGCCCCGGCCCTCCTCCTCCACAGTCTTCTCCTCACCTACCTCAGCCTGCTGCTGGTAGGTCTCGCCGTAATAGCCCTCCTGCGGATACTCCCCGTACGAGCTAGGTACCTCCTCTGGTGGGGCGGCCTGATACCCCTCCCAGCCACTTCCCCTTGCGGTGTATTCCTCACCGGCTGAGGGGTAAACCTCCTCTGCGGCGTAGGCCTGCGGCTCCTCCGCCCAGCTAACAGCTTCCTCCACAGCCCCGTACTCCTCAGGGTATCCTGGCTGTGTCTCCTCCACTGGAGCGATGTACACCTCAGGGGGTGCCGCCTGAGGCTGAACAGCCTCCGTGAGCTTGGCCGAGGCCCTCCTGTAGAAGGAGTAGCCCTTCAAGAGGATGACGAGGAGCACAATAGCCGAGAGGAGAAGAATCAATATCAGTATGGAGTTCACAAGGGAGGTGCCGGGGAATATCTCCAACGGCCTAGAGGAGGCTGAAGTCGGGTCCGTGCCATGGCGAACCTCATATCCGTCGCTGTAACCATCATCATCGCTGTCAGGGTCGTAGGGGTTTGTCCCATTCTTCCACTCCTCTAGATTGGTGAGGCCGTCGCCGTCGGGGTCCTCCTTCGCGTCCTCGGGGTCTTCGGGGTCAAGGAAGAACGTTCTCTCCCACTGATCGTTCATGCCGTCACCGTCGCCGTCCTCGGGCGGAGGGGGCTGGGTCACAAAGATCGTAAGCAACACCGGCAGTGAGGAGAGCTCCCCGTCGGATACCACAACGATGATGGTGTAGTTCCCTCCCCGGGGATAGGTGTGCACTACACTTGTGAGCTCCTCACCCTCCACCGGCTCGGAACCGTCCCCAAAGTCCCATATATAGGTGAGGATATCCCCGTCGGGGTCTGAGAAGCCCTCCGCCGTGGCCAGAATGGTGAGGTTGGAGGCAGGGCTGTAGGCGTTGATGAAGCCAACAGATGGTGGGTCGTTCAGGTTCCTTACTATCAATCTTACATAGGCTGTGCTTGAGAGACCTTCCAGGTCCGTCACTGTTATGCTCACGTTCCACTCCCCCACCATCTCCTCCCTGTCGACTATTAGGGTCAGGTTGCCGCTTGTGGTGTCGAAGAAGTAGTTCTTACCCCTCACCGTCCCGGGAATCTTCTTTATGGCGTTTGTGGAGAAGGTGAGTACATCCCCGCTGTCAAGGTCGGGATCGCTGAAGACTGGCACGATTGGTATTGTATCCCCCTGATAGGCCTCCACAATCTCCGGCAGCTCGATGACGGGCGGATCGTTTACGTTTTGAACCTCCCCTCCTCTCCTATCTCTCCCCCCATTACAATGTCTGCCTTCACCACCTCCCCCATAAAAGTGCTTGTCCACGAGCCACCCTGCCAGAGGAAGAACTGAAGCGTCTCCTCGGGGTTGGGGTCGCCTATCCAGTCGCTGAGAGAGTAGTAGTGGGCCCCGGAATCCTCATCCATACGCAGGGTTACGTTCTGGACCTTGAGATAGGGTGGGAGGCTGTCATCTATTATGGGGCCCACATGGCTCCCTATATCCCCTGTAGAAGTTGAAGGTGTGTATCCCCTCCCCTAAAAACATCCCTGGGATCTCGGCCACATACTTCTCCCAGTTGGTGTAGTTGCCGTCCTCGCCTGCGGCCCTGAGCATCCTGTAGTTCACACTGTCCACTGTCACGTAGATATAGGAGGGGGGATCGTTGTTGTAGTCCCAATAATACACCTCAAAGGTGTAGCTCTGATTGGTCCTGCCCTGGGGCTCTGATTGGTCCTGCCCTGGGGGGGGTAGACCCTGCCGTCCCTCAGTTTAGGGGCAAAATTTGGGATCTCCGCCTTCACGGTCAGGTTGTTCAGATTGTAAGTGGCCCAGGCGTTCATGAAGGACCCCAGGTATCTCAAGTTGGGCGTTGTGGAGTCATA